>RFFY01000836.1 GCA_003697065.1 Actinomyces sp.
CAGCCGCCCTCCCCGGCGAACGTGCTGCCCCTCGTCGACGACTTCGACCTCGACGCCATCACTGTCCCCACGCCCTGATCCGGTGCCGCGCCGGAGCCCCCCGAGGCGCGCCCCGGGTGTCCTGCTGGGCGCCTGGGTGGCAGCCGCCGTGTTCGCCGGAGCGTGCGCGCCCGACGATCCCCTCGTCGGTCCCGACGCCGGCGGACGCGCCGACGCCGGAGACCAGGCCGCCGCGGGAGACACAGCGCCGGACTGGCTGGTGGAGCGCGCCGGCGGGGCGACGACGACCTTCGAGGTGAGCATCCGCTCCTTCAACCTGTCCGCCCGCGACCTCGGCCTGCCCGACCGCATCCACTTCGCCGAGTCCAACACGGCCTTCGAAGCCCACCGCACCCCCGCCGAGGGTCTCGGACCCGACATCAACGCCACGAGCTGTCTGAGCTGCCACGTCGACAACGCCCGTCACGGCACCCCCCTGGTCGAGGGCCCCCTCGTCACCGGGCCGGTCGTGCACGTCAGCGCCCCCGGCGCCGCACCCGACGAGGCCCCGCGGCCCCTGCCCGGTTTCGGTACCCGCCTCCAGACCGCCGTCGCCGGGCCCGACGCGCCCCCCGAACCCGAGGCGGTCGTCGAGCTGGCCTGGGAAGAGGTGCCGGGCACCTACCCCGACGGCACCCCCTACAGCCTGCGACGGCCGATCCTCGAGATCTCCTCGGCCCGGGCTCCCGTCCCCGCCGACGCCCAGATCTCGCTGCGCACCCCGACCCAGGTCGCCGGCCCCGGTCCCCTCGAGATGGTGCCCACGGCCGACATCCTCGCTCTTGCCGACCCCGACGACGCCGACGGCGACGGGATCTCGGGTCGGCCCAACCGGGTCCGCACCGCCACCGGCCGGACCGCCCTGGGCCGCTTCGGCTGGAAGGCCGAGAACCCCGACCTCGTGCACCAGAGCGCCGGGGCGCTGGCCGAGGACCTGGGCATCACCTCCGAGCTCGCCCCCGTCGACGGGGGCGGGCGCCGCACCGGCGCCGAGTTCGACCGGGCCACCGTCGAGCTCATCGCCTTCTACGTCGAGGGGCTGGCCATCCCCGCCGGTCGCGACGTCGACGACCCCGACGTGGTGGCCGGCGCCCGCCTGTTCGAGTCGGTCGGCTGCACGGCCTGCCACACCCCGACCCTGCGCACGGCCGCCTTCGACCCCGGTCTCGTCCACGCCGATGCGGGCACGCGGGCGGGGACCTCGCCCATCAAGGGCCTGGCGGACCAGGTGATCCACCCCTTCACCGATCTCCTCCTGCACGACATGGGGCCCGGCCTCGACGACGGCCGACCCGTCTATGCGGCGTCGGGGGCCGAGTGGCGCACGGCGCCCCTGTGGGGCATCGGCCTGCTCGAGACCGTCAACGGCCACCGGGAGCTGCTCCACGACGGACGGGCCCGCAGCGTGGAGGAGGCGATCCTGTGGCACGGGGG
>RFFY01000180.1 GCA_003697065.1 Actinomyces sp.
ACCGCCGACGGCACCCCGGCCGTCGTGCGCACAGCGGTGCGATCGCCACGTCTGGGGCGTGTCATCGGTCTGGCCCTGGTCCCGGTACCCGTCGCCGAGCCGGGCACGATCCTCACCGTCACCACGCCGGCGGGAGACACCACCGCCGTCGTCAGCGACGTCCCCTTCGGGACACCCTGGCCGTCCTGAGCCGGACCGGGTCCCGACCCGTGGCCCGTGGGACCCGCCGCGCCGTCACCATCGAGCAGCGGGGAGCGGTCGTGCTCAGTCCGCGTCGTTCGCCGGTGCCCATGCCGGGGGGCGGCGCTCGAGGAAGGCGGCCATCCCCTCGGCCGCCTCGGCCCCCGCGAACAGGCGGGCCGACAGCTCCGCCGTCCACCGCATGGCCTCCTCGAAATCGAGGGCGGGGACCCGGGTGAGCAGGGACTTGGTGGCGGCCAGCGCCTCGGGCCCTCCGGCGAGGAGATCGGCGACGATGGCCTCGACGGCGGCGTCGAGCCCGTCGGGGTCGACAGCCCGGTTGAACAGGCCCAGCCGCACGGCCTCGTCGGCGTCGAAGCGGTTGGCCCGCAGGAAGGCCTCGGCGGCGTCGGCCTGTCGCATCTTGGGCAGGCAGATCACCGAGATCATGGCCGGTGCGACCCCCACCCGGACCTCGGTGAAACCGAAGCGGGCGCCGCGCACCGCGACCGACAGGTCCATGGCGGCCGCCAGACCCATCCCGCCCGCCACGGCGTGGCCGGCGATCCGGCCTACATAGGGCTTGGGGGAGCGGCGGATCCGGGCGAAGAGCTCCGCCGGATCGGTGTCCGGCTCGGCGTCGCCGGCGTCGTCACCGACGGCAGGGGCGGACCGTTCGGCCAGGTCGGCACCGGCGCAGAAGACGCGCCCCGTGTTGGTCACCACGACCACCCGCACCGCCGGATCCTCGTCGGCGCGGCGCATGGCGGCCACGAACTCGGCCACCAGGTCCCGCCCCAGGGCGTTGCGGCGTTCCTCGTCGGCGAGGGTGATGGTGAACACGCCCCGCCCGTCGAGCTCGGTCAGGACCCGTGGGTTCACCGTCGGCTCCCCGGGGCCGGGCCGTCGGTGGGTGGCCCGGCGAAGGCCTGGGCCCGCTCGAGCCAGTCCCGCGCCAG
>RFFY01000837.1 GCA_003697065.1 Actinomyces sp.
CCCAGGGACGCCAGATGGGGGGTCACCCACTGGACGTCGACGAGGCGCCGGACCCCGTCGGCGGTGAGCAGGTCGATCAAGGCGACCAGCGCCACCTTGGAGGCGTCGGTGCGGCGATGGAACATCGACTCGCCCGCGAACAGACCCCCGAGCGAGACCCCGTAGAGGCCGCCCACCAGCTCCTCGCCGTCCCACGTCTCCACACTGTGGACCCAGCCCAGCTCGTGGAGACGCAGATAGGCCGTGCGGATCCGCTCGTCGATCCATCCGTGGGGACGGGTGGGATCGGCGCAGGCGTCGATCACGGCGGCGCAGGACACGTCGACGGTCACCCGGTAGCGCCGACACGAGCGGCGCAGGCTCCGGCTCACCCGTAGGTTCGCCGGCTCGAGCACGCCCCGCGGGTCGGGCGACCACCACCCGATCGGTCCGCCGCGACCCACGGGCATCGGGAACAGGCCCCGCCGGTAGGCGGCGAGCACCGTGCCGGGCTCGAGGTCGGCACCGACCCCCACCAGCTCGTCGTCGGCGTCGCGCGGATCGGGGAACACCCAGGCGCTGGGCGGGGGCTCGCGCGGTGTCGTGGTCGTCATCGTCGCTCTCCGCCGCCCCTCGCTAGCGTGGCCGCGTGGCCCCCCGTCGCTCCCACGCCCGCTTCGACCCCCTGCCCCTCGAGCTGGCGCCGGCCCTGCGCGCCCGTCGTCACCGTCTGGCCGACCTGGCGGAGGGACGGGTGCTCGATCTGGGCGGCTGGTCCGATCATCTCGACCACTATCACGCCGACCGGGTCACCTCCCTCGTTCTCATCGGGGCAACGCCCGCCCGTGCCGACCTGGCCCCCGTCCCCGTCGAGACCCGCGACCTCGACCTGGTCGACCTCGTCGCCGACGAGGCGGGCGCCTTCGACACCGTCGTGTCGCTGATCCGCACCCCGCTGGTCGCCGACCTCGAGGGCTGGCTGGCCCTGGTCGACCGGGTCCTGGCCCCCGAGGGCCGGTTCCTGTTCTGCGAACCGACCCGCCGTCCGGGCCGGACCGGGCGCCTGCTGGCCGCCTTCGCCCCCCTCGTGCGGGCCACGGCGGGCCTCCACCTCGACCGGGACGTCCCCGCCGCCGTGCGCGCCGCCGGGTTCACCATCACCGACCTGGACCGCTTCGAGGTCCCGACCGTGTCGGCCCCCCTGCGTCCCTTCGTCGAGGGGCGCGCCCGGCGCCGGCACCGCTGACCCCGACCCGTCGGGTCAGGCCTCCTCGATACGGACCGAGCGCACCTCGACGTCACGGGAGGGCCCTCCCCCGAGAGGGTTGGTGGGGTCGTCGACGTGCAGGTCCATGATCGACTGGAGCACGGCGAGGCCGGCATCGTCGGTGTGGCCGAACACCACATAGGTGCCCTGGCCGTTCAAGAGGGCGGCGTCGGGCCCGGTGGTGAAGAAGAACTGGGCCGACGCCGAGTCGGGTCCGGCGCTGCGGGCCATCACGAGCTGACCCGG
>RFFY01000181.1 GCA_003697065.1 Actinomyces sp.
AGGGCGCTCTGCTCCTCGGCGACCTCGACGGTCATCTCCTGGATGGACGCCACGGCCCGGGCGAGATCGGCCGTCTCGTCCCGCCCCGACACCGCGATGGGCTCGAGCACGTCCCGGTCGACGGCCCGGCCGCTGCGGAGGGTGTCGACCAGGGTCGGCAGCTCGTCGTCGGCGAGACGTTGGGCGTCGCGGGTTAGACGCCGTAGGGGACGTGAGATCGAACGCCCGACGAGGACGGCCAGCAGGAGAGCGGCCACCACGATGGTGCTGGCCAGTACGAGGAAGCCGGCCGCTTCGCCGTTGGCGACGTCGGCTCGGCTCTCGGCCGCCGCCACGGCCTGGCTCGCCAGCGACGAGCCCACCTCGGCGAGACCCCCGAGCCAGGACTCACCCCGCTCGGTCCATCCCTCGAGGGCGCGCGCGGGGTCACCGGCCTGCAGGGCACCGAGGGTGGCAGCAAGGGCGTCGCCGCTTTCGGGAAGACCCAGACGGCTCGTCGTCCGATCGAGGATGCGAACCTGGTCCTCGGTGGCGTCGGCACGGAACTGTTCGAGTGCGAGGGTGGCCGCCACCAGCTGGACTCGCAGATCGTCGTTGGTGGCCCGGTCGAGCCCCTCGATCACCCCGACCTCGGCCCGGGCCACGAGGCGGCCCAGTGCATCCTGGGCCCGGGTCAGGCGCTGGTGAGCGGCCAGGTCCCGGTAGAGCCCGACGTCGGCCACCTCCACGAGCAGGGCGTCGCCCAGACGGTCGAGGGAGAACAAGATGGCGTCGAACTGGACCTGGTTGGCGCCGGCCGACATACCGCCCTGGTCCACGCGGGCTCGGAGCTCGGGGATGGTCGCCACCCGCTGGCGGGCCGTGCTCAGCGCCGGGGCGGTCTGCGGGCCGGCGAAAGCCGCCACCCGGGCCGCCACCTCCTCGAAGTGCGCCGCCGCCTCGCTGGTGGCCGCCACCGCCGACTCGACGTCCACGTCGGCGCCGGCCTGGGCGGCGATCGTACGGATCTGTTCGATCTGCAGGGCCAGCAGGAGCCGGTCACCGGCATCGGCCAGGGTGGCGATCTCGGCCTCGTTCTCGGCCACGGTGGCGGCGTCGAAGCGGTCCTGGGCGCTCGCGGCGGCGAAGAACACGACGGCGGCGAGCACCGGTGCCAGCAGGAGAAGGAGCTTGGATCGGACGCGTAGGCGCTTGAGCATGTGGCGGTGCCCTCGGGTCGCGGTCACACCCCCGGTGGGTGTCCCCGCTCCGATCGGCACGCACCGCG
>RFFY01000182.1 GCA_003697065.1 Actinomyces sp.
CCCCTCGTCGTCCGCCGTGAGCGGCGCCCCGGCGAACGCGAACCCCGCATCGACCAGTGCTGGGCCCCCCGCCTGCTGACCGGCGACAGCTCGCCGACGCCCGACGCCGGGACGCCCGGGTCGGGCCCCCACCGGGTCGGGGGCTCGGCCGCCGCCCCCGCGACCCCGGCGGCCCCTGTGCTCCCAACCCACCCCGACCCGCTGGTCGCCCGGGTGGCGGCTCTCGAGACCCGGGTCGAGGCCCTCGAACGCGCCCTCGGTCTTGGGCCCCCGGACCGCCCGCCGGGCGACACACCGGCACCCGATCCCGCGGCGGGGGACTAGCGTCGCCCCATGACCGAACGCCACGACATCCACTTCTACTGGGATCCCATCTGCCCCTTCGCCTGGCTCACCAGCCGCTGGGTCACCGAGGTGGCCCGCCAGCGTGACTACTCGGTGGACTGGCGCTTCATCTCCCTGCGCATCGTCAACGCCGACGTCGACTACGCCGCCGAGTTCCCCCCCGACTACGAGGCCGGCCACACCGCGGGGCTGCGCCTCCTGCGCCTCGCCGCCTGCGTCCGGGCCGAGCACGGGCGCGCCCTCATGGGCGAGCTGTACACCGCCCTCGGTGAGTCGATCTTCGACATCGACCCGCCGGCCGACACCGCCGCCCACCGGCGTCGCCTCGGCACCCCCGATCACGTCCTGCCGGTGCTCGAACGGCTGGGACTGCCCGCCGACCTCGTCAGCGCCCTCGACGACACCAGCCTCGACGCCGAGATCACCGCCGAGACCGAGGAGGCCCTGAGCCTGACCGGACGCGACGTCGGCACCCCGATCATCCACTTCGGCCCACCCGACGGCCCCGGCTTCTTCGGGCCCGTCATCAGCCGTGTTCCCCGTGGTGACGACGCCCTGCGCCTGTGGGACCACGTGGTGGGCCTCGCCACCTTCCCCGGCTTCGCCGAGCTGAAGCGCAGCCTGCGCGAGATGCCGCGCCTGCGCGTGCTCGGGGTCGATCCCGACGCCGACGAGGTGGCCGAGCAGGACTGGCAGGGCGGCCACGTCGCGGCCCGATGAGCCCCCAGCGGCCGCCGGGCCCGCGCCGGCTCCGCTCGGTCCTGTTCGCCCCGGCGGTGCGGCCCGATCTGGTGGCCAAGCTCCCGCGCGCCGGCGCCGACCTCGTCGTGATCGACTGCGAGGACGCCTCGCCCCCGGGCGCCAAGGACGAGGCCCGGGCCCACGCCGCCGAGGCCGGACCCCGTCTCGCCGCCGCCGGCGAGACGGTGGCGGTGCGCGTCAACGATCCCTCGACGCCCTGGTTCGCCGACGACGTCCGCTCCGCTCTCGGCCCCCACCTGGCCGCCGTCGTCGTGCCCAAGCTCGATCATCCCGACGCCGTCGACCGGGTGGCGGCCGCTCTCGACGCCGCCGGGCTCGACGAGCTGGGCATCGTGGCGGGCATCGAGACCGTCACCGGCGTGCTCGACGCCCGCACCGTTCTGCGTCACCCCCGTATCGTCGCTGCCTACTTCGGCGCCGAGGACCACGTCGCCGATCTCGGGGGCCGACGCACGAGCTCGAACCACGAGGTGGCCACGGCGCGGGCCTGGGTGGCCATGTGTGCCCGGGTCGCCGGGGTTCCCGTGTGCGACATGATCGTCGCCGACTTCGGCGACACGGAGCGCTTCCGCCGTGAAGCCGACGAGGCCCGCGACCTGGGCTTCGCCGGCAAGCTCTGCATCCACCCGGACCAGGTGGCCGTCGCCCACGAGGCCTTCACCCCCGACCCCGACGAGGTGGCCGCCGCCCGCCGCATCCTGGCCGCCCACGCCGAGGCCCGCCGCGCCGGGCGGGGCGTGGCCGTGGTCGACGACCGCATGATCGACGAGCCCCTCGCCGCCCAGGCCCGCCGCACCCTGGCCCTGGCCGGGCTCGATCCCGACGACGCCGACGCAGGAGGACCGTCGTGACCCGACCCCACACGGGCCGCTGGTTCGAGGAGTACGCACCGGGCCAGGTCATCCAGCACGCCATCCGCCGCACGATCACCGAGGCCGACAACGTGTGGTTCACCGCCGTCACCATGAACCCGGCCTGGCTCCATCTCGACTTCGAGTACGCCGAGACCGAGACCGAGTTCGGACGGCCCCTGGTCAACTCCCTGCTGACCCTGGCCATGGTCGTGGGGATCTCGGTCCACGAGACCACCCTGGGCACGACGGTGGCCAACCTCGGCTTCGGCGAGGTCACCTTCCCCGCTCCCGTCTTCCACGGCGACACCCTCCGGGTCGAGACCGAGGTCGTGAGCGTGCGGGCCTCCCGCTCGCGCCCGGAGGCGGGCATCGTCGAGTTCGAGCACCGGGGCCTCGTCGCCGACCGCCTGGTGTGCCGGGCCCGGCGCAGCGCCTTGATGCTGCGCCGCCCCGCCCGAGACGACACCGGCGGCGCTCAGTAGCTGCGGGGCAGACCCAGCACGCGCTGGGCCACGTAGTTGAGGGTCATCTCCTGGCTCACCGGGGCGATGCGCTGAAGGCGGGCCTCCCGGAAGTAGCGCTCCACGTGGTACTCGCTCGCGTAGCCCATCCCCCCGTGGGTCTGCACCGCCGCGTCGGCGGCGGCGAAGGCCGCCTCGGCGGCCAGGTACTTGGCGCTGTTGGCCGCCTCGCCGCACTCGAGCCCCCGGTCGTAGCGGGCGGCGGCGTGGCGGGCCATCTGCCAGGCGGCGCCCAGCTGCACGTGGGCGCGGGCCAGGGGATGCGAGATGGCCTGGTTCGCCCCGATGGGACGTCCGAACACCTCCCTCTCGCGGGCGTAGGCGACGGCCCGGCTCAGGGCCGCCCGTCCGATCCCCACCGACTCGGCCGCCAGCAGGATCCGCTCGGCGTTCAGGCCGTGCAGGAGGATGCGCCAGCCCTCCCCCTCGGCGCCCACCCGCCGCCATTCCGGCACCGGGAGATCGTCGTAGACGACCTCGCAGGAGGCGACGGCGTTGCGCCCCATCTTGGGGATGGGCCGGATCTCGACATGGTCGGGGTCGAGGTCGGCGAGCAGGAGGGTTAGCCCCTCGAAACCGCCCCCGGCCGGGCCGGTCCGCACCAACAAGAGGACGACCTCGCTCTCGAGCGCCTTGGTGGTCCAGATCTTGCGACCCCGGATCCGGTACCCGCCCGCCCCGTCGGGCTCGGCGCGGGTGGTGATGCGGGAGGTGTCGGTCCCGGCGTCGGGCTCGGTGACACCGAAGGCCACGTGGAGATCGCCCCGGGCCGCCCGGGGCAGGACGGCCTGCTTCAGGCGCTCGCTGCCGAACCGCACCACTGGGGCCAGGCCGAAGATGGTCAGGTGCAAGGCCGAGCAGCCGTTCATGGCGGCCCCCGACGCCGCCACCTCCCTCAACACGACCGCCGCCTCGCTGACGCCGCGTCCCCCGCCCCCGTAGGCCTCGGGGATGGCGATGCCCACCCAACCCCCGGCGGCCATGGCCCGGTAGAAGTCCCAGGGGAAGCGGTGCTCGGCGTCGCAGGTCGCCCAGTAGGTGTCGTCGAAGTCGGCACACACCCGCCGCACCCCCTCGGCGAGGAGTTCGAGTTCGGCGGGCTCGGCGGCGACGTCGTCGCCGTAGAGGGGTCGGTCGACGAAGCTCACGGCGCCGACCGTACCCGGGCCGTCGCCGGCCGGCCCGCCGGCTGTATCTGACGGTCCGTCAGGTGTAGCGTGGCGCCGTCCGGTGCCCCGGGGACGGTGCCGGACACGGCCTCCACCGGGAGCCGACCGACACCGCGCACGAGGGGAGCCGGGTGAACCACGACGGATCGGCCGCCGACCACGACACCTCGGGCCCCCGGGGGCTCGACGCCTCGCTCACCAGCACGGTCCTGGCCGAGGAGGCGGCCCGACGCGAGGCGGCGGAACGTGCCGGTCAGCCCGTCCTGTTCGCCGACGAGCTCCTCCCCGGCGTCGGCTCCGAACCCATGTCCTTCGCCGAGGGACTGAAGAAGGGCGGCGCCTTCACCTTCCTGGTGCTGTTGGTCCTCAACTCCCTCGACGAGCTCGAGGGCGCGGCCATGAACGTGCTCGCCCCCGACATCCGCGACACCTTCGGC
>RFFY01000838.1 GCA_003697065.1 Actinomyces sp.
CCGGATCCCACACCCCGAGGCCGGTGGTGGCATTGGCCTGGGGGTCGAGGTCGACGACCCAGGTGTCGATCCCGCGGCTCCAGGCGGCGGCGGCGAGGCCGAGGGTCAGGGTGGTCTTGCCCACCCCGCCCTTCTGGTTGACCACGGCGAGGACCGTCACGCCTCGCACCGTAGCGAAGACCGGCCCCTGCCGTGACGCCCTGAGGATCTCAGGCGGCCCGGGCCCGGGTGGCGGCACCCACCAGGTCGTCGAGTGCGTCGACGAGGTCGGGGCGGGTGGCGAGGCGGGCGACCAGTTCGGGAGCGGGCCAGGGGCGCACGAGAGCATCGGGCGCGAGGCCCCAGTCGGTCCAGGCGTCGGCCAGGCGGCGGATGGCGGTGACCACCCGGTGATCGCGGGCGGCGATGGCCGCCGCCGCCAGGGAGTCGATGTGGACGGCGGGTGGGGGATCGTCGCCGTGCAGCATGCGGAAACGGAAGATCAGGGCCTGTCTGGTGATCTCGAGATGGTTCACCGCGTCCCCCCGGTCGCCCGGGGGGCGGGCGGCCTCCCGGGTCCCGTCGCAGTCGCGGCGACCCTAGCGGGGTGCGCGCGAGAGGTGGTGGATATCGCGCGGAAGGTCGTCGTCGACGCAACAGGCGGGGCTGCAGGTGGGGTCGGGTTCGTCGCCGGTGGGCGCGGCGAGGGCGGTCTCGATCACCAGATCGCGCCAGAGCTGCACGAGGCGAGGGTCGGGGTCGGTGCCGGGGGTGACGGCGCGTTCGAGGTGGATGCCGGTCTCGTCGGCGACGGCGCGAGCCTCCACGTCGAGGTCCCAGATCACCTCGAAGTGGTCGGTGACGAAGCCGAGCGGCACGAGGAGCACCCGCTCGACCCCGCTGTCGGCGAGGGCCCGGAGGTGGTCGCCGATGTCGGGTTCGAGCCAGGGAACGTGGGGCGGACCCGAGCGGCTCTGCCAGACGAGATCGACGTCGCGGGGCTCACGGCCGAGTTCGTGGGCGAGACGGTCGGCGAGGGTGCGGAGTTCGTCGACGTAGGGCGAGCGTCGGGCGTCGGCGAGGGGGATGGAGTGGGCGGTGGCGACCAGGCGGACGTCCGGGCGTTCGGGGGCCGGGAAGCGTCGCAGGGCCGCCCTGACGGCGTCGGCGACAGCGGCGAGGAAGGCGGGCCGGTCCCACCAGCGGGGAACGAGGCGTACCGACAGGGGCGCCGAAGCGCGGGTACGGGCGCGGCGGGCGCCCTCGGCCAGGGCGAGGCGGTAGGTGCGACACGACGAGGGCGAGCCATAGGGCGAGGTGGTGACGGCGACGACGCGGTGATGGCCGGCGGCGGCGAGCTCGGCCAGGACGTCGCTCACGAAGGGCGGGCTGTGCAGGAAGCCGTGTGCGACGGGGGGACCGCTGGTGGCGTCGCCCAGGGCGACCCCGAGCTCCCGGGCGAGGCGGCGCACCTGGGCGGGCAGGGGACTGACTCCTCCCCGAGCGAGATAGCGCTCGGCCACCGCAGCCAGGCGGGCGGGGGGCACGCCCCGGCCGGCGGTGACGTGCTCGAGGAAGGGCAGCACTTGATCGGGCGACTCGGGACCGCCGAAGCTCACCACGACGACGGCGTCGGGGAGGGCCCCGGAGTCGGGGGTCGCAGCCCCGGGGGTGACGGGCCCCGTGGGGATCTCGGGATCGGCGGCCACGGGCCGACGCTAGCGCCGGTGGGCGACCCACGGAGCGCCCGGCGGGTCCGTTCGTTTCGCATCGTGGTCCAGCTTCCCGCCTCTCCCGGCCCCCCGATAGCCTCGCGGACCGCCGTGGGCCCCGCCCGTTCGTGGGCCCCACCCTTGCGATGCGTGCAGCCGAGCCACCCGACGAGACCATCCTGGCGCGCCGGCGCCCCGCCGCTTTCGCCGCGGGGTTGGTGGCGCTCGCCCTCGTCTCG
>RFFY01000183.1 GCA_003697065.1 Actinomyces sp.
CTGCGGGGTGTCGTCCCGGGCGGGACATCACGCAGAGTAGCCGCGACCACGCCGGGTGGCAAGGATCCCGTCGAGGGCCCGGCGGGCGGCGCCCCGAAGGGACAGGACAGCCGCGCCCCGCCACCTCGCGAGGACGCCGAAACGCCGTCGCCGTCGGCCCGGACCCGTGGCGGCGACGACCCGCCCCACGAGCAGGTGGAGGGGCAGGGGCGGATCGTCGACGGGATTGGCGTCGCCGCGCAACACGACGACGTCGGCGCCGAGGTGACGGACCCGGTGCACCACGAGACGGCCTCCGGGGTCCAGGGCGGCCCACACCTCGCCCCGCCGGGGCCGGGGGGCGGCCACGACGTGCACGCTTGCGCCGGCGCGGATGGTGGTGCCCATGCTCGCGCCCTCGACGGGCAGGTCGAGACCGCCGGCGGCCGCCCGGCGCCGCAAGAGGGCCGCCCGGGCCCTGACATCGGCAGGTCCGATGCCGGCAGGTGCGATGCCGGCGCCTGCGATGCCGGAAGGTGGGGCGCCGGTGGGTGGGACCCGGGGGAGTGGGGAATCGCTGGGTGGGACGTCGGGGGGCGCGGGCCCCTCCGGCGGAGACGCAGGCATCGGGGGTCAGTCTGCCAGGCCCGTCGTGGGCACCCCCGGGATGGCGCCCTCGGGGGCGTCGGCGGGACAGGATGGGGTATGGCCGAGGCCCCCGACACCGAGTGCGAACCCCTCGACATCGCCGGGATCGTCGTCGGCGTCACCGGTCCCGAGCCCTGCCGGCGCGTCGTGCGACGCCGTTTCGGGTCGACCCGCCGCCCCGGCGCCGCCCCCGAGATCCGGCTCGATCTCGGGGACGAACCCGACCCCGTCCCCGGCGGTGAGCCCGACGCCGTCGTCCAGAACATCGCCGTGTGGGAGCCGAGAGACGCCGGGGCGGCGACGGTCTTCGCCGCCCACCGCACGACGGCCCGGGTCGCCGGAACCGAGGTCCGGGTCGGGGGTCCCGTCGAGACCCCGGTCGACCGCACCGCCTTCGACATGGTGTGCCAGTGCGCCGTCGGTGTCGCCGTCGCCTCACCCCGCCGGGCCCTCGTGCACGCGGCGGTGGTCGCCCGCGGTCGGGGCGCCGTGCTCGTCGTCGGGGGTAGCGGGCGGGGCAAGTCCACGGCCGCCGTCGCCGCTTTCGCCTCGGGGTGGGAGCTGTGCGGCGACGACCTGGCCGTGGTCGAACGGGACGCCGACGCCTGGGTCGTGACCGCCGTGCGCCGGCCGGTGGCGGTACCCGCCGAGGTCCTCGTGGGTCTGCCCGGTGCGGACTCCGCGGTGGTGGTGGAGGGTGACGACCCGGCGCGCGCTCGTCGCGCCCTGCCCCTGGAGATCCTGGCCGCCGGGCGCCGGCGCCTGGCCGCCGTCGTCGTCGCCGGACACGACGCCGGCGACGGACGCGTCGAGCCCCTGGGGGCGGGCTCGCTCGACCCGGTCGTCGGGGCCCTCGCCACCATCCCGACGCCGGGGATCCTGCGACGTCACCTGGCGGTGCTGTCGGGTCTGGCGGGCCTGCCCTCGTTCCGCTTGTCCCATGCCGCCGATCCCGACCGCCGTCGCCGCCGGGCCGGGGCGATGCTCGACGAGATCGCCGCCGCCGTCGGGCTCGACCCGGGCGCCGCCGGGCTCCAGTCGGGCGAAGCCGGTCAGTAGCAGCCGGTCAGTAGCAGCCGGTCGGACGCCCCCAGTCGGGCGAAGCCGGTCAGTAGCTGCCGAGGGTGCCGGCGGCGCGGGCGGTGTCGAGGGCACGACGCAGCACGAGCATCGAGGCCGGCAGCAGGGTGGCGGCGAAGACGGCCAGCAGGGCGAGGTCGCCGAGGTGGTCGGTGAAGCCGTCCCCGCCGAGCACCATGCCGCGCAGGGCCCGGATCCCGTAGAAGGCGGGCACCAGGCGGGTGACGGGCTCGAGCCAGTCGGGCAGGACCGACACGGGGTACAGGGCGCCCGACAGGAGCAGGGTGAGCTGGTTGATGGGCCCGGTGAAGGGGTTGCCGCGCTTGGCCACGACGATGAACGCCGCGCCGAGGATGCCGAGGGACGAGAAGGCCGCCGTCGTCAGGGCCAGGAAGGGCAGGCCGGCGAGCAGGGGACCGAGGTCGAGCCCGGTGCCGAAGAGGCCCAACCCGATCA
>RFFY01000184.1 GCA_003697065.1 Actinomyces sp.
AGGAACAGGTTCATCTCGGAGATGCCGAGCTCGATGTGATGGCCCTCCGGTGAGGGAGCCCAGCGCAGGACCGAGTCGGCGGCCCCGTGATCGTCGACGGGCACGGGATGGAACACCCCGGTCTTGTTGATCCACCCGCCGAGGTTGGTCGAGATCGACACGTCGGGGGAGGTGGTGACGAGACGCCGGGCGACCTCGTCGACGTCGGCCAAAGCGGTGAGCACCCGCCCGAAGGTCTCCTGGGTCGACACCCGACGCCGCCCGGGCCGCCCCGCCCCCGTCTCGACCGGTACCGGCACCGCCGGGCGCGGGGGCGGAGGCTCGTTGTTGATCTCGCCCCCGACGGCGGCACACCAGCGGCCCGCCGGCGAGTCGGGATCGAAGCGGTCCCACTCGGTCTCGGGGGTCAGGCCGACCCGTGCCCGCAGCTCGTCGATCTGGTCGGGAGTGAGCAGGGCGGCGTGGTTGAGGGGATCACCGGCGATGGGCAGACCCCATCCCTTGATGGTGTAGGCGAACACGACACTGGGTCGGTCGGTCACGGCATCGGCGCGTCGGTAGGCGTCGAGCAGGACCGCCAGGTCGTGGCCACCGAGATCGAAGATGAGCTCGGCCAGCTCCTCGTCGGAGCGCCGGTCGAGCAGGCGCACCGCCGCCGGATCGGCGTCGCGGGTGACGGCGGCCCGCAGCTCGGGGCCCCGGAGACGGAAGAGGGCCTGGTACTGCTCGTTGGGCATGTCGTCGATGAGGCGCTGGAGCGCCTCGCCGCCGGGCTCGGCGAACGCCGTCTGGAGGCGCCGCCCGTACTTGGCCTCGACCACGTGCCAGCCGGCGTCGGCGAAGAAGCCCTCGAGACGGCGGGCCTGGATGGCCGGCACGACCCGGTCCAGGCTCTGGCGGTTGAGGTCGACGACCAGGCCCACGTTGCCGAGACCGTCGGTGGCGGGATCGGCGATGGCCTCCCACACGTTGCCCTCGTCGAGCTCGGCGTCGCCCACCAGGGCGTAGAAGCGGGCGGGGGGTCGGGGCCCGAAACGGGCGTCGACGTAGCGCCGGGCCAGGGCCGAGAACAGGGGGGCGACGGCACCGAGTCCCACCGAACCGGTCGAGAAGTCGGCGACGTCGGGGTCCTTGGTGCGCGAAGGGTAGGCCTGGAGGCCACCGAGCTCCCGCAGGCGCAGCAGGTAGGAGCGGTCGAGCTCGCCGGTGAGGTACTTGATGGCGTGGTACACGGGGGCGGCGTGGGGCTTGACGGCCACCTTGTCCTGCCCCCCGATGTGGCCGAACCACAAGGCGGTCATGACCGACACCATCGACGCCGACGAGGCCTGGTGCCCGCCCACCTTGATGCCGCCGGCATCGTGTCGGTTGGCGTGGTCGACCATCCGGACCGCCAGCCACAACACCCGCCACTGGATCTCCTCGAGAACCTCGAGGGGGACCGTCTCGTGGGCGCTTCGGTCCCCGCCCGTCCCGGGGCGGGGCGGCGAGGCGGCCGGGTCGGTGACGGTCATCGCCGCGATCGTAGGCGAGCACCCGCCCCGGCGCCCCCGTCACCCGCCGGACTCAGGTATCGCCGGAAGCGCCCGGGCCACGGCCCACCACGATCCCGGTGGTGAGATCGACCCGACCCCCGCAGTCCCGGACCCAGGCCTCGAACTGGTCGCCGGGCAGGGGCCGCGCCACCCCGAAGCCCTGGATGCGGTCGATGCCCCGCTCGGCCAGCGCCCCCACCAGACTCAGGTCGTCGACGCCCTCGGCGACGACGGTGAGACCCAGCGCCCGGCCCAACTGGCCGATGGCGGTGATGATGGCCACGTCGTCGTCGTTGGCGGGGAAGCCCATCAGGAAGCTCCGGTCGATCTTGAGGGCCGAGACCGGCAGGCGACGCAGGCGGGCCAGTGACGAGTGGCCGGTGCCGAAGTCGTCGATGACGAGCGGGATCCCGAGCCGGCCGAGCCGGTCGATCACCTCGCGCCCGGCCGACTGGTCACCGACCAGCTCGTCCTCGACGACCTCGAGGGCGATGCGGGCGGGCGGCACGCCGTGGCGTTCGAGAGCTCCCAGCAGCTCGTGGGGCAGGGTCCGGCGCAGCAGGCTCCCGGCCGAGACGTTGAGGGAGACGACGAGGTCCCAATCGGCGAGGCGGGCGGCCATCTCGGCCCCCGCGTCGAACACGACGGCGTCGATCTCGGCCCGCCGCCCCACCGCCGACATCATGGCCAGGAAGCGGTCGGGACCGAGCACCCCGTGATCGGGATGCTGCCAGCGGATGAGACCCTCGGCGCCCACCACGAGCCCCCGGCGCACCTCGACGATGGGTTGGAACCACAGCTCGAGCTCACCGGCGGCGAAGGCCCGCTCGATCTCGCCGGTGAGCCGGACCCGCTCGAGTCCCTGGCTCTCCATGTGCTCGGACCAGATCCGGACCCCACCCCCGTCGCGCTTGGCCTCGTACATGGCCAGATCGGCCCGCCGGAGCAGCTCCTCGCCGTCTACGCGTTGGGCGTCGCCGAGGAGGCGGGGGACGGCCCCGCCGATCGAGACCCCGACCGAGACGTCGAGTTCGCCGGCGAGGGGCACCCGGTGGCGGCAGGCCTCGACCAGGCGGCGGGCGACGTCACCGACGCGCTCGGCGTCGACCAGAGCCGCGAACTCGTCACCGCCGTAGCGGGCCACCACCCCGTCGTCGCCGACGACGTCGGCGATCCGGCCGGCGAGAGCCACGAGCAACTCGTCACCGGCCTCGTGGCCGAGGGTGTCGTTCACGTCCTTGAACCCGTCGAGGTCGCAGACCAGCACGGCCCGCCCGACCTGGGGCCCGGCGAGAAGGCGGGCCAGGGCGCGCCGGTTGAGCAGACCGGTCAACGGATCGGTGTCGGCGCGGCGCCGGATCTCCATCCGGGCGCTCCGTTCCCGCTGGCGCTGGAGACGGCTCAGGTGGACGAGCACCGGCTGGCAGATGGCGAACACGGACACCACCGCCGGCCATCCGTCGACGGCGTGCAGCCACCCGGTCAGTCCCAGGCCCAGTGCGGTGCCGGCCGACACCCACTCCAGACGCTCGTCGAGCTCGTAGGACAACGCCACCGTCAGACCCATGACGACGAGGGCCACCGGGGCGAGCAGCTCCGGGGCGAGCTGGACGAGTCCCAGTGACCAGGCGATGTCGGCCAGACCCAGCCCCACGAGGAGGTTGTCCTCGTCGAGGCGGCGGGCGAGGACGAGCTGGGACGGCGCCACGCCCAGAGACAGCACGGCGACGAGCATCCAGCGCGCCTCACCGACCCCGGGCAGGACCGCCACGGCGACACCGATGGCGAGCGAGGCCGCCGTCATGAGCGCCACGAGGCGGCGTCCGGGCAGGGGGGCCATCCCCACCCGGGTCTCGGCGGGTCGTCCGGGCATCGTGCTCCTCATCGGCGGATCGGGTCCCACCATGAGGAGGCCCCGCCTCCGAGACCGGCGGAGCGGGCGCGGCGCCGGGCCCATGGGCCATGCTGGGGGCGTGTCCCCCGTCGTCTGGCTGAGCGAGGTCCCGCCCCTGAGGTCGCCCGTGCTCGTGGCGGCCTTCGACGGCTGGTTCGACGTGGGCGGGGCCGCCACCGGTGCCGTCGAACATCTCGCTGCCATCGACCGGGTGACCGGCGTGGCCCGCATCGACGCCGATCCCTTCTTCGACTTCACCCAGCAACGCCCCCTCGTCCGCCTCGAGGGCGACGAGCGGGTCATCGAGTGGCCCGACGCGGCGGTGCACGCCCATGCCGTCCCCGCCGGCCCCCGGGATCTGGTCTCCGTCACCGGTCCCGAGCCCCACCTCCACTGGCGCCTGTTCGTGGACTGCCTCGTGGAGGTCATGGACCGGACCCGCACCGTCATGGTCGTGACCCTCGGTGCCCACCCCGCCGACGTCCCCCACACCCGGCCCCTGCCGGTGACGGGATCGGCGACCGAACCCGACCTGGCCGCCGCCCTCGGCCTCGACCTGCCCTCCTACGAGGGGCCCACCGGAGTCGTGGGCGTGTTCCAGGCGCGCCTCGCCCGACTCGGCATACCGTCGGCGTCCCTGCGGGTCGCCGTGCCCCACTACGTCACCTCCGACCCCAGTCCCAAGGCCTCGATGGCCCTGCTCGAACGCCTCGAACGGGTCACCGGCATCGACACGGGCTGGGCCGAGCTGGCCGACGAGGCCGACGCCTGGCAGCGGCGGGTCGACGCCGCCCTGGCCGACGAGCCCGAGGTGGCGGCCTACGTGGAGCGGCTCGAGGCGGCCGCCGACGCCCGCGCCGCCCGCGACCTGCCCACCCCCGACGACCTCGCCGCCGAGTTCGAGCGCTTCCTGCGCCGCCACGCCGGGGACCCATCGGCGCCCGACGAGGACAGCACCGACGGGCCACCATCGCCGCCTGGCGGCGGTGACACCGACGGGCCTCCACCCCCGGGTCCGACCTAGGCTCGTCACGTCAGCCGGCCCGATCCGCCCCGCGCCGAGACACACCCGAGGAGCGCCATGAGCACCGTCGCCGATCCCGTGCCCGCCGCCATCCACCGTGGCGACGACGAACTCCCCTGGGTGAGCGTCGGTGACGGCGTCGAGCTGAAGGTCCTCATGGTCCGTGACGACCTGTGGGTCATCCGCAACCGCTTCGCCCCCGGGGTCGTCGTGCCCACCCACCGCCACACCGGAGCCGTGTACGCCCACACTCTGGCCGGGTCGTGGAAGTACGCCGAGTACCCCGAGGTCAACCGGGCGGGCTCGTTCCTGTACGAGCCTCCCGGCTCCGTGCACACCCTCACCGTCCCCGCCGACAACGACGGGCCCACCGACGTGATCTTCCAGATCCACGGCGCCAACCTCAACCTCGATGCCGACGGCCGGGTCGAGTCCGTCACCGACGGACCCGGGGTGCTCGCCGCCTACCTCGCCGTGTGTGAGGCGGCCGGACTCCCCCGCCCTCCGGTCATCACATGACCCCTCCCGACGGCGACACCCCGCCCACCGATCGCGCGTCCGCCGACCCGACCGGGCCCGAGGCGACCCACCACCGGATCGCGGTCGAGGTGGCCGACCCCCTGGCCGCCGAACTGGCCGCCGACCGGCTCTGGCAGCTCGGCACCCTGGGTATCGAGGAACGACCCGGCCTCCTGGTGGCGGTCTTCGACGACGAGTCGACGGCCCGCGCCGCCGCCGCCGAATTCGGGGCGCCCACCCCCGAGCCCCTCGACGCCATCGCCGCCGTCGACGCCGCCCGCTGGCGCGCCCGCCCCGTGCGTGTCGGTCCCGTCCTCATCCGGCCCCCGTGGGTCGACCCCTCCTCCCTGCCGGTCGGCGCCGCCGATGACGCGGACCCGACGCCCGCGCTCGAGCTCGTCATCGATCCCGGGCGGGCCTTCGGGTCGGGTTCGCACCCCTCCACCCGCCTCGCCGTCGCCCTCCTGCACCCGGTGGTGGGGCCGGGGCGACGCGTCCTCGACATCGGGTCGGGGACCGGGGTGCTCAGCGTTCTGGCCGGTCTGTGCGGGTCCACGGTGACGGCCTGCGACATCGACCCGCCGGCCGTCGAGACCACCCGCGACAACGTCCGCCGCAATCAGCTCACGGGGCGGGTCGCCGTCACCGACCGCTCCGTCGCCGACCTCACGGGGCCCTACGACGTGATCGTTGCCAACGTCACCATCGACATCCACGAGCGCCTCGCCGCCGAGATCGATCGTCTGGCCGCTCCCGCCGGTGTGGTCGTGGCGTCGGGGATCCTCGAGGGACGTCAGCTCGATCGCCTCCTCGCCGCCCACCCGGGCCGGGTTCTCGTCGAACACCGCCGCGAGGGCGAGTGGGCCGGGGTCGTGCTGGGTCCGCCCACCGCCGCCCCGACCCTGGAGCGGGTGGCGGGCCGGACCTGACCGCCGGCGCCGGGGTCGCGTCGGCCGCCGACGAGGGCGGGTTTCGCCTCCGGCGTGCGCATCTGACACTGTCACCGGCCGTGACGCCCGAGCCCCGCCACGTTCCCTCCGCCGACGGTGTCGAGGTCGCCGTCCACGATTTCGGCGGGTCGGGGCCGCCACTTCTCATCGTGCACGCCACCGGCTTCTGTGGCTGGGCCTACCACCGGGTGGCGGCGGAGCTGGTCGATCGCGCCCATGTCCTGGCTCCCGATCTGCGCGGGCACGGCGACTCCCGGACCCCACCCGATGCCGACCTGTCCTGGTGGCGCATGGCCGACGACGTGCTCGCCGTCGTCGACGCCGTCGCCGGAGGCGGCCCGGTCCTCGCCGTCGGCCACTCGATGGGTGGCTGCGCCGTCCTGCTGGCCGAACTCGTCCGGCCCGGCTCGATCGCCGCCGCCTGGCTCTTCGAGCCCATCGTCATGACCGAGCCCCCACCCCCGGGGACCCCCAACCACATGGCCGACGCCGCCCGCCGCCGACGCGAGTTCTTCGAGTCGCGCGAGGCCGTCTACGAGCGCTACCGGCGGCGCCCCCCCTTCTCGGTGTGCGACCCCGAGGCCCTGCGGGACTACGTCGACCACGCCTTCGCCGACACCCCCGACGGTCGCGTGGTGCTGAAGTGCCGGGGCGAGACCGAGGCCCGGGTCTTCGAAGGCGCCCGCGTCGGCGTCGAGTTCGCCGACCGTCTCGGCGAGATCGACATCCCCGTCACCGTCGTGGCCTCCGGCGACGGCGAGAATCCCGCCCGCATCGCCCCCGCCGTCGCCGCCGCTCTCCCCCGCGCCCGCCTCGTGCGCATGGACGACCTCACCCACTTCGGCCCCTTCCAGGACCCCGCCCGCATCGCCGCCGCCATCGCCGCCGATCTCGGTCTCGATCGACCCGCCGGCGGGTCCGGTGGCGCCGCTGGCGGCGGGGCGACGGGGCACGGCTAGGGTCCGACCATGGACGCGACCGAGTGGCTCGGCCTGCGCGCCACCCACAATCCCACCCGCTACTGGCTTCCGGTCACCCCACCCATCAGCGCCGGATCGGCCTTCCTCTTCGGGGGCTGCGGCCTGGGGGCGGCCGTGGCGGCCCTCGAGACCACCACCGGCCGGCCCCTGGTGTGGGCCACCGCCCAGTACCTCTCCTACGCGCCCGTCGGAGCCGTCATGGACCTCGACGTCCATGTCGCCGTGGCGGGACGACGCACGACCCAGGCCCGTGCCGTCGGCCATGTCGGCGACGAGGAGATCCTCACCGTCAACGCCGCCCTGGGGCGACGCGACTTCGATCTCGTCGAACAGTGGCCCACCCCTCCACCGGTCCGCGAGCCCGACCGGTGCCCCGAACGCGAACAGGCCCACGGGATCGAGTCGGTCGGGACCCGTCTCGAACAACGCTGGGCCCTGGCCCCCGACGGGGGGGAGGGTCCCACCGGGCACGGACGGGGACGGGTGTGCGTGTGGGCCCGCGAACCCGACGGCCTCGACGCCTCGGCGGCCGCCCTCGCCATCCTCGGCGACTGGGTGCCCATGGGTCTGGGAACGGCGGCGGGTGGTGGCATCTCGTCCAACAGCCTCGACAACACCCTGCGGGTGCTGGAGGTGCGGCCCACCGACTGGTTCCTGCTCGAGATCGAACCGGCCGGCATCCGCCACGGTTTCGGTCACGGCCAGTTGCGCATCTGGCACCCCGACGGCTCCCTGATGGCGATCGCCTCCCAGTCGGTGATCGTGCGCCGCCGCCGACCCGACGGCGCCAGCCGCCCGCCCCGCCGCCTGGTCGACAAGCTCCGCGCCGACCGGACCTGACGGCCCGGATCACAGGCCGAAGGTGCCGTCGAGGCGGATCTTCCAGGCGCCGGCGGCGACCGTCCCCCCGTCGACCGGGAGAGCGGACCCCGTCACGAAACCGGCCGGATCCGAGGCGAGGAACACGATGACCGCCGCACACTCCTCGGGGGTGCCCATCCGCCGCAGAGGTGTGGGATGCAGCCCCTCGATGAGGGCACCCGAGGCGGCGGCGAGATCGGCGTCGCCGGGGGTCGGGATCATGTCGGGTGCCACACAGTTGACCCGGATCCCCCGACCCCCGAGCTCGACAGCCAGGGTCTGGGAGAACTGGGTGACGGCCGCCTTCATGGCCGCGTAGACGGCGAAGCCCGGAGCCGCGTGGTGGGCCTCGACCGAGGTCACGTTGACGATGGCACCTCCCGCGTTCATGCGGGGCAGAGCGGCCCGCACCCCGTTGGTCACGCTGGTGAAGTTCTCCGCCACCAGGGCCGCCTCACCCCCCGGCGAGACCTCGGTGAAGGGGGCCCAGAACCCGCCGCCGGCGTTGTTGACCAAAATGTCGAGGGGGCCCAGTTCGTCGGCCACGCGGCCCACGAAGTCGTCGACCGCCTCCCGATCGCGGACGTCGCACACGGCCGAGACGCAGCGGCGGCCCGCGGCGGCGACCTGCTCGGCCGTCTCGGCCAGGCCCTCGGCGTCACGGTCGCAGATCCCGACATGGGCGCCGAAGCGGGCGAGGGCCGTCGCCGTGGCCCGCCCGATGCCCCGGGCGGCGCCGGTCACGACGGCCACCCGGTCGGTCAGGGCGAACGCCTCGGGTCCGAAGTCGGGCCCCAGCGGAACCCGGGACCGGCTGGCGCCCTCGTCGCCGGTGTCGTCCATGCCGTCTCCTCCTGATCCCGTCTGGTGATACCCGTGCGGGTGTTCGTACCCTGACGGACGCATGCCTGTCGACCCCCGCACCCCCGTCATCGTCGGCGCCGCCCAGGTGGTGCAGCGCCGCGAGGACCATCCCGATCCCCGCCAGGCCCGCGACCCGGCCACCCTCATGACCGAGGCCGTCGTGGCCGCCGCCCACGACGCCGGAGCACCGCGCCTGTTGGGCGCCGTCGAGCTCGTGGGCGTCGTCGCCGGCCTGTGGAGCTGGCCCGACCCCGGTCGCCTCGTCGCCGAGCGGATCGGCGCCCGTCACGCCCGGACCCTGCTCACCACCTTCGGCGGTCAGACGCCCCAGGCTCTCGTCGCCGAGCTGGCCCGTCGCATCCGTCACGGCGAGCTCGAGGTCGCGGTGGTCTGCGGGGGCGAGGCCAACGCCACCCGCGATCGCCTCCGCCGCGCCGGCCTCGACAAGGACTGGCCCACCCAGGATCCCGACGCCCGACCCGACGAGACCTTCGGC
>RFFY01000185.1 GCA_003697065.1 Actinomyces sp.
CCGGCCATCGCCACCGTCGGGGGCGGCGGCCGGTCCGAGCAGTCCCCCGGGGAGGTGCTGGATCGGGTCGTGGACGCGTTGGCGGCGGTGCTGGGCGGCGGCGGGTTCGCTCCCGTCGCGTTGGGGGTGGCCGCTCAGGGGGGATCGGTGGTCGGCCTCGACCCGAACGGCGTGCCGGTCGGACCGCTCACCACGTGGATGGACACCCGTGCCGCCGGGATCGTCGCCGAGTGGCGGGCCGGCCCGCAGGGAGCACGCATCCGGGAGCTGAGCGGCTGGAACCCCGCCACCGGACTGGGGTTGTCGACCCTCGCCCGCATCCACCGGGACGGCGGGGGGCCACCCGCGGCGGTGACGACCTGGGGTGGTGCCGACACCCTGGTGCTCGCCCACCTCACCGGTCGCGTCGTGACCACGCCGTCGAGCGCCGCGACCCTGCAGCTGTTCGACCCGGCCGAGGGGCGATGGAGCCCCGAGTTGTGTGCACTGGCGGGTATCCGGACCGACGCCCTGCCCACCCTGGTGGACGCGGGCGCCGTGGTCGGTGCCCTGCGTGACGGGCCGGCGGCAGCGGCCGGCCTGCCCGCCGGGATCCCCGTGCACGCCGGCGGTCATGACCAGACCTGCGCCGCCTACGGCCTGGGGGTGGTGGAGCCGGGTCACGTGCTGCTCGGGTGCGGCACCGCTTGGGTCGTCACCGTCGTGGCCGAGGAGTCCGTGGCCGACCGGATTCCCGCCGAGCTCAACGTCAGTCGCCATGTCGTCGCCGGGAGGATCACCGCGTCGGAGCTGGTGGGCGACGTGGGGGCGGCCTTCGAGCGGATGGTGCAGGAGCTCTACGGGCCGAGCGACGATCCCGCCACCTTCACCCTGGTCGACCATGAGGTGGCGCAGGTGCGGCGACGGGGTCCCGGCGCTCGCCGGGCCGCGGGATCCCGGGCCGCCGAGGTGCTCGGACTCATGGCCGATGCGGTCTCTCGCGTGGCGGCCTCGCTGGAGCGCCTGCGCGGGGCGGGGATCGAACCGCGTCGGCTGACGATGATCGGTGCGCCGGCGTCGAGCTCGGTGTGGCCGACGTTGGTCGCCGGGGCCGTGGGCATCGAGGTGGACGTGGCGCCAGCGGGGAGCTGGCCGGCGGTGGGAGCGGCCAGACTGGC
>RFFY01000186.1 GCA_003697065.1 Actinomyces sp.
CCGACGACGTTCACGGTGGCGACGGCGCCGTTGGCGGGCACGGTGACGATCGCCGGTGGTGTGGCGACGTACACGAACACCGACCCGAACGCCACGACCGACTCGTTCACCTTCACCGTCGCCGACACCGGTGGCCTGGTCTCCACCGCCGCCACCGTCGACATCACGATCCTGGGCAATTTGTGTGATGCGACGGCGGGTCCGTGTCAGCTGCGTCAGGTGATCACGACCAACGTGATCGGGGCGGCGTTGACGATGGAGCAGACGGCCCAGTTCGTCGCCTTGTCCGACGTCACCTTGAACGGGTCGCCCCAGGTGTCCAGTGGCGCCATCAACCAGGTCACGGTCACCAACGCCCGTGGCAACGGTGTGGGCTGGACGGTCACGGGCTTCGTCACCGACTTCGGGGCGCCCGGTGGCCCGACCACCGATCCCGACGGTCCGGGCCCCCTGCCGCCGGTGCCCGACTGCGGCTTCCTCGGTGGCACCCCGGATCGCCTGTGCATCCCCGGCGACAACCTGGGTTGGTCCCCGTCGGCGGTGGTGGCCCACGCCACCATCCCCGGTGACGTGGCCGCGGTGACCGCCGGTCCCGCCCACGCCGTCGACGCCGTCGACTGGCTGAGCCAGCTCACCACCGCCGGTGCGGCCGGTACCGTCAACGGCCTCGGTGGCCTCAACGAGCCCAACGTGTTGTGCTCGGCCGCCGCGGGTGTCGACGGCGGTACCTTCACCTGCGACGCCACCTTGTGGCTCGGCGTGCCCGCCTCCGCCGGTACCGGCACCTACACCGGGGTCCTCACCCTCACCTTGACGTGACCCCAACGGTGGGGGCGACACCGCTGCGGTGGTGTCGCCCCCACCGGCTTCCCCTCCCCCAGCGGGGCACCCCCGCCCCACCACAACCGAACCGCACAGCGAACACGGAGACTCCACGATCGTGATCCGCCGCCTCATCGCCGCCGTGGCCGTCGTCGCCGCCGTCGTGGCCGCCGCCCCGGCGGCGTTCGCCGCGTCCACCGACCAGTGGGCCGTCGAACCCTCGGGCCCCGACGGGCCCGGTGGCCGCGCCTTCTTCGTCTACAGCCTCGCCCCCGGCCAGGTCTTCCAGGACACCGTCGGCGTCTCCAACTACTCGGACCGCACCATCACCTTCGACCTCTTCGCCGTCGACGCCTTCACCGTTCCCGGCGAGGGCGGCTTCGCCCCCATTGCCGACGACCAGGAGTCCGTCGACGCCGGCACCTGGGTCGAGCTGCCCGTCGACCAGATCACCATCGAACCCGGCACCCGCGCCGACATCCCCTTCCAGGTCGCCGTGCCTCTCGACGCCACCCCCGGCGACCACGCCGCCGTCTTGTTGGCCGCCGATCACGAGTTCGGCTTCCAGGACGGTGAGGGCTTCACCGTGGCCGTGCGCCAGCGGGTCGGGGCCCGCATCTACGTGCGGGTGGCCGGCCCCCTCGATCCCGCCCTGCGGGTCGACGACATCGCCGTCGAGCACGCCACCGGGCTCAACCCCTTTGCGGGCAGCACCGCCACCGTCACCTACCAGATCTCCAACGTCGGCAACGTCCGCCTCTCCCCCGAGCTCACCCTCGAGGTCACCGGCCTGTTCGGCCGGACCGTGCGCTCGGTGCCCACCCGCACCATCCCCGACATCCTCCCCGGCGGGGTCGTGCGCGTCACCGAGACCATCGACGACCTCACGACGTGGGAACCCCTGGCCGCCCGCCTGGTCATCGAGTCCCCCGAGTTCTCCACCACGAGCTCGACCACCTTCTACCCCATCCCCTGGCCCAGCCTGGCCCTGCTGGTGCTCGTCACCGGCATCGCCGGGGTGTGGTTCAGCCTGCGTCGACGTCGTCGCCGTCCCGACACACCCGCCCCCGACGAGCCCGCCGCCATCACGGCGGGAGCACCGTGAGCCCGACCCCGTCGCGCCGACGCCCGGGGGGCCGGTCGCGGGCCGCACGCCTCG
>RFFY01000187.1 GCA_003697065.1 Actinomyces sp.
ACGACGACGTCCGCCGCCACGGCGTCGGCCCGCCGCCAGGTGGCGAGCCAGCTCGGGTCGGCCGGCCCGGCGGTGGCCGCCTCCAGGTGGGCGGCGACGACCCGGGGATGGGCCCCCACCCGGTCGGTGGTGGTGAAGCTGGGATCGGGCCAGCGGCGGGCCGGGTCGACGGCGACCACCCGAGCCGGGCGGTGCCGTTCGAGCCAGAGCCGGACGGGCTTGGTGACCGGGGGATGCCCGACGAGCACCACGAGCTCGGGGGCGAGGGAGGCCAGGGCCTCGTGGCGCAGGAGCAGGTCGGCGTGGGCGACGACGGGATCCGCGTCCGAGGCGGCGCCGCGCATCTGGGTGAGAGGGTCGGCGAGCACGGGCCAGCCCACCGCCGCCGCGGCCCGGACGACGGCGGTCGCCGTGCGGTGCTCGGCGGCCAGACCCTCGCCCGGGGACGGGCCGGCGACGACGACACCGCGGCCGACGCCGACCAGCTCGTCGCAGAGGCGGCGGGTCGCCTCGTCGAGGGGCGGGGGTCCGACGGTGGCCGCGGGTCGGGGCCGGGCGTCGACCACCGGCACCGCTCCGGGCGGTTCGAGGGGTTCCCGCAGGGGCCAGTTGAGGTGGACGGGGCCGGGGTCGGGGCCGGTGGCGGCGGCCACGGCCCGGGCGGCGGTGGCCCGGGCCGCCTCCGGTGTCCACTCGCCGGCCACGGGCAGGTCGACGGCCCAGCGGGTGGTCGGGCCGTACAGGCCGACCTGATCGATGGTCTGGGACGAGCCCCACCCACCCCTCAGTTCGGGGGGCCGGTCGGCGCTGCACACCACCAGGGGCACCCCGGCGTGATGGGCCTCGATCACCGCCGGCAGGTAGTTGGCCGCCGCCGTCCCCGAGGTGCACACGAGCACCGCCGGCCGGCCCGTGGCCCGACCCTGTCCCAGGGCGAAGAAGCCGGCCACCCGCTCGTCGAGATGGATCCAGGTACGCAGACCCGGATGGGCGTCGAGGGTGACCGTCAGCGGGGTCGAACGCGAGCCGGGACTCACCACCAGCTCGGTCACACCCCGCTCGACGAGCTCGGCGGCGAAGGCGGCGATCACGGCGTAGGCCCGGGCGGGTCCGGGGGGCGGGGCGACGGTCACCGGACACCTCCGTCGGGGTCTCCGGGCGCCGGGCCGACGCCGTCGGCCGGTCCGGCGTCGATCACGTCGAGCATGGCCGCCATCTTGAGCTCGGTCTCGGCGAACTCGGCGTCGGGATCGGAGGCGGCGACGATCCCCGCTCCCGCGAACACGTG
>RFFY01000188.1 GCA_003697065.1 Actinomyces sp.
GTCGGCAGGCAGAGCACCGAGATCGCGCAGGGCCGCCAGCTGGCCGGTCACGTCGTTCATCGTGCCCGCCACCAACAGGCGGACGAAAGCCCGTCGTCGGGGCGGCGACAGGCGGCCCGTGATCCCGAAGTCGAGCAGGGCCGTGCGCCCGTCGGGGCGCACGAAGAGGTTGCCCCCGTGGAGGTCGCCGTGGAACACCCCGTGGATGAGGGCGCCCTCCATGAAGGCGATCATCCCGGCCCGCACCACCCCGTGGGTGTCGATCCCGTGGTGCTCGTAGGAGGCGAGGTCGTCGAAGCGGAAACCGTCGAGACGCTCCATCACCAGCACCCGCCGGGTCACCAGGGTGGGGTGGGGGCGCGGGATGACGAAGCGCCGCTGGTCGAGCTCGGCGAGGACTCGGGCCACATCGAGCATGTTGTCGGCCTCGATGCGGAAGTCGAGCTCCTCGGAGATGGTGTGGGCGAAGACCTCGACCAGGGCCGGGGGATTGGCCAGGGACGCCACCGGGATCCGGCCCACCAGCTTGGGTGCCAGCCACGCCAGGACCCTCAGATCGTCGAGCACCCGGGCGGCAACGGTGGGGCGTTGCACCTTCACCACCACCTCCGATCCCGCCCCCGCCACGTCGGGGAGGTCGCGGCGCAGACGGGCCCGGTGCACCTGGGCGATCGACGCCGCCGCCACCGGGGACTCCTCGAACTCCTCGAACACCGCCGCCAGCGGCAGGCCCAGGTCCTCCTCCACGATCCGCCGCACGGTGCAGAAGTCCTCCGGTGGCACCCGGTCACGGCAGCGCACGAACTCGGCCACCAGCTCGGCGGGGAAGATCCCCTCGCCCGACGAGATGATCTGGCCCAACTTGATGAAGGTCGGCCCGAGCCGCTCGGCCGCCACCCGGAGGCGCCGGGACACACCCGCCCGCGAGACGGTGCCGCCCCGCCGACGTTCGGTGAGCATCCACCCCGCCACCGCCCCGGCAAGCCGGGTGGTGACGACCATCCCCCGCCGAACCGGGGGAAGGCGGGGTGGGCGCAGGAGGCTGGGCAGGCGCCGGTGGGCCTCGGCCCGCAGAGCCGGCACGGGCCGTCGCCACGCCAACGCCGCCGGGTCGACGGTCCAGGGAGGGGTGTCGCTGAAGACGCCGTGGGCGAGATCGGCGGGGGCGCTCGGCACGGGGCCAGTGTGCCCCCGCGCCGGCCCCTTGCCGGTGTCGGGGCCCTCAGCCTTCGCCGAAACGGGCGAAGGCCTCCAGGGCCCGCTCGGCCAGCTCGGGGCGGCACACGAGCAGGTCGGGCAGGTAGGGATCGGGCTGGTTGTAGAGCAGCTCGCCCCCGTCGGAGCGGCTGACGTGGCAGCCGGCGGCGGCCGCCACCGCCACCGGGGCACAGGAGTCCCACTCGTACTGGCCCCCGCTGTGGGCGTAGATCTCGGCCTCGCCCCGCACGACCGCCATGGTCTTGGCCCCCGCCGAGCCCATCTCGACCAGGACGGCGCCGAGGGCGTCGGCGATGAAGGTGGCGGCCGCCGGCGGCCGGGTCCGTGACACGACCATGCGGGGCGGGTCGGCGGGCCGGTCGGGCAGGCTCGGGGGCTCGGCGGTCGACAGGACCGTCTCGATGGCGGGCAGGGCCACCGCTCCCGCCACCGGTCGGTGATCGACGACGAGGGCGACGTGCACCGCCCAGTCGATCCGCGGCGGCTCGGAGAACTCGCGGGTTCCGTCGAGGGGATCGACGATCCACACCCGCTCCGCCGACAGGCGGGCCTCGTCGTCGCGACCCTCCTCGGACAACACGGCGTCGTCGGGCCGTTCCTCGGCCAGACGCCTCATCAACAGCTCGTGAGCCTCCCGGTCGCCCTCGGCCTTCAGGACGGCGGGCGGGGCCCCCTCGCCGACGAGACGGTCGCGCAGGCGGACCAGGAGTCGACCCGCCTCGGCGGCGAGCTCGGCGGCGAGGCGGTGATCGTCGGGTGTCACGGGGGTGGCCACGGCATCCTCCGGGCGGGTGGTCGGCGCACGGTCCGCCTCCGGACCCTAGGCGGCCCCGGGGGTGGCGGTGACGGACCGTGCCGCGTCGGCGGCGTCCTCCCATCGGCGGGCGAGACCGCCGGCGGAGCCACCCGGGCCGAAAGACCCGGGACCCGACTGACCGCGGTCACCCGACCCGGCGCCGGTCGGCCCTGTAGCATCAACCGCCGATCCCCGGCGCCGATCCTCGGGAACGTGAGCACCAGCGTGACCTTCGAGATCACCCACCTGCGTCAACTCGAGGCCGAGTCGATCCACATCTTCCGGGAGGTGGCGGCCGAGTTCGAGCGCCCCTGCCTGCTCTTTTCGGGCGGCAAGGACTCGATCGTGATGCTGCACCTGGCCCAGAAGGCCTTCTGGCCGGCCCGCATCCCCTTCCCGGTCATGCAC
>RFFY01000189.1 GCA_003697065.1 Actinomyces sp.
CCGACCTGAGGGAGATGGCCGCCACCAAGGGCTGGCCCGACGAGGCCCTCGAGCTCGTCCGCTCGGTGGCGATCGTCGGTGATCCCGACACCGTGGGCGAGCGCCTGAGCGCCATCATGGCGATGGGCGTCGACGGGCTCACCATCAACCTGCCCGCCAACGGCCACAAGACCGAGCGGATCGCCCTGCTCGGCGAGGTGGCGGGAGCCGCCGTCGGCGTGCGCTGAGGGCGCGGGGCTCGGCGCGAGCTGGAGTGGGCGCGGAGGGACTCGAACCCCCGACCCCCTCCTTGTAAGGGAGGTGCTCTCGCCATCTGAGCTACGCGCCCGGGGAGCGCCCGAGTGTACCGGGCAGATTCGCGGCCTCTGGATGGTTGACCGGGGTAGCGGTGCCGCGTCACCGTGGACCCGGAACCCCGCGAGCCCCGCTCGCGCCGACCCCAGGAGGTCCGATGCTCGACACCACCACCATCCGACGCATCGCCCACCACGACACGGGGGGCCTTCCCGTGGTCTCCCTCTACCTGGCCGTTCCCGCCGACCCCGCCGAGCACAACGCCGTGCCCACCCGCATCAACAGCCTGCTCGACGAGGTGCGGCCCCTGGTCGACGACGAGGAGCTCGACCGCCCCGCCCGGATGTCGCTGCGGGCCGACCTCGAGTGGCTCTCCTCGCTCGGTCGTGACGGGCTGCGTCCCGGGGGTCTCGCCGTGTTCGCCTGCTCGGGCGCGGACCTCCGTGAGGTGATCGAGCTGCCGGTCGCCGTGCGCGATCGGATCGTGGTCGACTCGACCCCCTGGCTGCGACCCCTGTTCGCCATCGCCGACGACATCCACCGCTACGGCGTGATCGTGCTCGACGGGTCGAGCGCCCAGCTCTACGAGATGGTCGGCGACGAGCTGACCGCCGCCTCCGCCGTGCGCCACGAGCGCCTGCGGGCCCCCCGCTACGGGGGCTGGTACGGCCTCGACGAGCACGGGGTCCGCAACCGGGCCGAGGGCCTGCGTCTGCGTCACTACCGGGCGGTCGCCGACGCCGCCGACGAGATGGTGCGCCTCGACGGGGTCGACCACCTGATCGTGGGCGGGATGGACCAGCACGTCAACGCCTTCGTCGACCAGCTCCCCCACGCCCTGCGCGAGCGTCTGGCCGGCACCTTCACCATCGACCTCCACACCGCCACCCCGGCCCGGATCGCCGACGCCGCCCGTGAGGTCATCGCCCGTCACGAGGCCGAGCTCGACCGCCGCCTCGCCACCGAGATCCTCGACGCCGTCGGCGGGTCCGACCGGGCGGTCGCCGGGCTCGACGAGGTGCTGTGGGCGGCATCGGTCGGTGCCGTCGACCACCTGGTCGTGGTCGAGAACGTGACGGTGCCGGGCGTTCGCTGCCCGGGGTGCGGCTGGCTGGGGACCCGCGGCGCCACCTGCCCGGTGTGCGGCGGCGAGACGGTCGAGGTACCCGACGTCATCGACGAGGCCGTGGCCGCCGTCTTCGACGCCGGCGGACTCGTCGACCACCTCGCGCCGGGTGACTCCCCCCTCGACGAGCACCTGGTCGCCGCCCGCCTGCGCTTCCCCCTGCCCCCGGTACCCGAGACGGCGGCGGCCTGACCGGACGCCACCAGCACCGTCAGACCACCAGCACCGACGGGCCGCCCTCGAGGACCCGGCGACGCAGGACGAGCACGTCATGGGCCTCGTCCTCGAGGCGGGGTGGGGTGTCGGGGTCGAACCAGCCCACGGCCAACAACTCCGGGGACCGGACCGTCACCGAGTCGGGATCGAACCCGGGAGCCGGCCGCGCCCGCCACACGATGTCGAGGCGCCGCAGACGGGCGTCGAAGAGGGCCCACGGCTCGGGATCGACGACGACGGCCAGTCCGAGCTCCTCGGCCAGCTCGCGGTGGATGGCCGGCTCGGGCCGCTCGCCCTTGCGCAGCAGACCCCCGGGCAGGGCCCAGCCGCGCCGGTAGGCGGGTCGGACCAGGAGCCAGCGTCCGTCGGCGCGCTCGACGATGGCCAGGGTGCCGGCGGTCCACGAGGGACTCCCGGCACGGATGACGAGACGCCGCAGCGACCGGGGCAGGAGCCCGAAGAGGCGCAGGGCGCTCCGGGTGAGTCGGGCCCGCATGCACCCACGCTAACGGCCACCGCGCCGAGGCGGCCCGGGCGGCGTCTCAGGCCCGGCGGGGGTGGGCCGCCAGGAGGGCGGCGACCAGGGGCTCGGGACCGGCGACGAGGGTCCGGCGCGCCGCGGGGTCGGCCACGGCGAGGGGGCGGCCATCGACGTCGACCACCGTCAACCCGACCTCGGTGCACACCAGGGATCCACCCAGCAGATCCCACACCCCGTGACCGTCGTCGTCGAAGTCGGCGTAGGCGTCGAAGCGGCCTTCGGCGACCGCGCACAGATCGAGGGCCAGGGCCCCGAAGCAGCGGAACTGGGCCCAGCCGACGGCCGGGGGTGGCACGGCGTTGACCCCCACCAGGGCCTCCTCGAGGGTGGCCGGCCCCGGCGCCCGTTCGAGGCGTCGACCGTCGAGGCGGGCCCCCGCCCCCCGGACCGCCTCGAAGCGACGGCCGGCGGCCAGGTCGTGCACGACCGCGGCGCGCGGGCCCCGCTCGTCGACCAGACAGAGACTGGTGGCGAACCAGGGCAGACCCCGTGAGGCGTTGGTCGAGCCGTCGAGGGGATCGACGACCACGATGGGGCCCTCACCGGGATCGAGCCCGCTCTCCTCGGACAGGACGCGGGCGCCGGCGGCGTGGAGCACCTCGAGGGCGGCGGCGTCGGCCGCGAGATCGCTGGCGTACTGGCCCGCCCGCCGACCCGAGGGCCCCCAGTCGACCTGGCCGGCCAGAGCGGCGACCACGGCGTCGGCGGCCCGGTTGAGCAGCACCACAGCCGCGTCGTCGTCGCTGATGGGGTCGACCACGGCGCCAGTCAAGCACGACCCGGCCCGCCACGACGGCCCGCGTCTGCCGAACCCCCCGGAACCGCCCGAGACGACGCGATGTCACTGCTTCGTGGCAGGCTGGTGGTGCTCCGGGAGCGAAGGACCGTCCGGGAGCCAAGGACCGAACGAGGAGGACGCCCAGGGTGGCCGTCATCGATCTCCAGGGGTTCATCGCCGACCTCAAGGACCACGTCACCGAGCACGGTTTCCACGTGCACGACGAACGTCACTTCGTCGAGACCTACACCAACCGCCAGACCTGGGAGATCGACCTGCATCCCGACCGTGCGTGCTCGGGACCCCTCGACATCCACGTCTCCATGGAGGTCGATCCCCGTACCCTCATCGCCTTCGAGGACGAGGTCACCCGGGTCGGCGAGGACGGCACGCCCAGCGAGGACATCACCGTCCCCCTCGTCATCGGCTTCGTGCTACCGCCCCTGCCCGCCAGTCCCGACCTGCTCGTCCTGGCCACCGATCTGGCCGGCATCGGGGGACTCCAGCTTCCCCTCGAGGTCTCCGCCGTCGACTCCTTCGGCGCCGTCACCGACGCCCCCGAACGCGCCGTGAGCATCGTGGGCCGGGTGGAGGTGCCCCTGGCCCGGATCTATCTGGGCCAGGAGGTGCTGTGCGACGTGCTCGATCGCGCCGCCGAGGTGGCCGAGTTCCTCCTCGACCGCGCCCCCGCCTGGCTCGGCGACGCCGACGTCTGAGCCCCCGCCCGCGCGACGCCGACGTCCGACCCCCCGGGTGGCAGCTGCTCAGGCGGCGTCGGCCCGGTGACTCCGGAGTATCTCGAGGGCCTTGTCGGCGTGGGCGTGCATGTTGGTCTCGGAGCGGACCTCGCCCAGCAGGCGCCGGTCGGGGCCGATCACGAAGGTCGCCCGCTTCGAGGGCAGGGGTCCGGGCCGCTTGACCCCGAAACGACGCGCCACCTCACGGTCGGGATCCGACAGGAGGGGGAAGCCCAGCTCGTTGCGCTCGTCGAATTCCTTCTGCCGATCCACCGGATCGGCGCTGACACCCACGATCCGGGCCCCGAGTTCGGCGAACTCCGAGGCCAGGTCGCGGAAGTGGCAGCTCTCCTTGGTTCAACCGGGGGTCATGGCCTTCGGATAGAAGAACAGCACGAGCGGTCCCTCGGCGGTCAGGTCGCTCAGTCGTCGTGTCGTGCCGGTCTGGTCGACCAGTTCGAAGTCCTCGACGAGCTCGCCTGCGTCCATGGCCTCTCCCTTCGTGGCGCCGCCCTTCGTGACGCCGCGCGCACCCTAGCCTCCCCCACCCGGCCGGTCGCCGCGCCGGCGCCCCCCTCGGCCCCCCGCCTGCGGCGACACCGGGCGTCGACGATGATGGGCGGATGCGGCTCCTGTTCATCGACATCGACACCCTGCGGCCGGACCACCTCGGGTGTCACGGCTACCACCGCGCCACCTCGCCGAACATCGACGCCCTCGCCGCCGACGGGGTGCGCTTCGAGCGTGTCTACGCCTCCGACGTCCCCTGTCTGCCCAGCCGCACCGCCCTCATCACCGGACGGACCGGCATCCGCAACGGGGTGGTCAACCACGGCGGCCTCGCCGCCGACCTGCGCCCCGACGGTCCCGACCGCGGCTTCGTGTCGACCACCGCCCGCGACAGCTGGGCCTCGTGCCTGTACCACGCCGGCTGGCACACGGCGTCCCTGTCGAGCTTCCCGTTCCGCCATTCGGCCACCTGGTGGAACCACGGCTTCATGGAGGCCCTCAACCTCATGCGGGGCGCCGGCGGCGAACGGGCCGACGAGGTCCTGCCCGGCGCCGTGGCCTGGCTGCGCCGCCACGCCCGCCGCGAGGACTGGCTCTTCCACGTGCACCTGTGGGATCCCCACACCCCGTACAACACGCCCGCGGGTTACGGGAACCCCTTCGCCGACGACCCCCCGCCCGCCTGGCACACCGAGCAGGTGCGGGCCCGGAACTGGGAACTCGCCGGTCCCCACAGCGCCCGCGAACCGTGGGGTTTCCGGCCCGACGAGTTCGGCCCTCCCCCGCCCCGCCAACCCTGGGACCTCGGCGACATGGAGGCGGTGACGCGCATGTTCGACGGGTACGACGTGGGCATCCGCTACGCCGACGACGCCGTCGGGGTCCTGATGAACGAACTCGCCGACCTCGGGGTGGCCGACGAGACCGCCGTGTACGTCAGTTCCGATCACGGGGAGGCGTTCGGCGAGCTCGGCGTCTACGCCGACCATCAGGCCGCCGACGAGGCGACCGCCCACATCCCCGCCATCCTGCGCTGGCCCGGGCTCGCCCCCGGGGCCGACGAGGGCCTGCACCTGCACATCGACCTGGCCGCCACCATCTGCGAGCTGGCCGGCGTCGAGGTACCGGCCTCGTGGGAGGGTGTCGGCTTCGCCACCGATCTGCGCGCCGGGCGACCCACCGGACGCGACCACCTCGTCGTGTCCCAGGGCGCCTGGAGCCTCCAACGGGGGGTCCGCTGGGGCGATCACCTCTACCTGCGCACCCGCCACGACGGCCTGCACCCCCACTGGGCCGAGGAGATGCTCTTCGACGTCGCCGCCGACCCCCACCAGCTCGAGGACAGGGCCGCGGCCGATCCCGCCCGCCTGGCCGAGGGCCGACGCCTTCTCGACGAGTGGATCGGGAACGCCCTCGCCGCCACGGGACAGCCCGATCCCTTCGACACCGTCTCGGCCGAGGGCGGCCCGTACCACGTCCGGGGACGCCTCGGGGAGTACCTGGCCCGCCTGAACGCCACCGACCGGGCACACTGGGGCGACGAACTCGTCCGCCGTCACGTTCGGGGGCCAACGACGACGAGTCCCCCCCGGTGATCCCCGCCTTCCCGTCCCCCACCCTTCCCCGACGCCATGGATCCGACCCTGCAGCCCTATTCGCCCTCGCGCCTCGCCGAGGTCGTCACCATCTGGCACGAGTGCGGCTGGATCGACGCCCACGACGACGGCCACCGCTCGGCCCTCGAGACCTTCTGCGGGGTCGGCCGCAGCGAGGTCGCCCTCGTCGACGGGCGCGCCGAGGCCCACGTCCACCGCACCCCCGGCACCATCCGCCACCTCGACACCGACCTGCCCTTCTGCGCGATCACGGCGGTCGCCACCAGCCGGGTGGGGCGCCGGCGCGGTCTGGCGTCGACCCTGACCGCCCTGGCCCTGGCCCGCGGCGCCGACGAGGGCGGCGTGGTCGCCGGTCTCGGGATCTTCGAGCAGGGCTTCTACGACCGGCTCGGTTTCGGCTCCGGCCCCTACGAACACCGCCTCACCTTCGACCCGTCGGCCCTGCGCCTCCCCGATCGACCGGTACGCCACCCGGTCCGTCTCGGCCCGGACGACCACGAGGCGATGCACGCCGCCCTGGTGGGACGGGCACGCCGCCACGGGGCCGTCACCCTCGGCCCGGCAGCCCTGGTGCGTGCCGAGCTGGGCTTCCTCGAGAACCTCTGGGCCCTCGGCCTTCCCGACGACGCCGGCCGCCTCAGCGCCTTCGTCGCCGGTCGGGCCAAGGGCGAACGTGGGCCCTACACCGTCGACTGGATCGCCTACCGCGACGGCGACGAGCTCCTCGATCTCCTCCACCTGCTCCGCTCCCTCGGCGACCAGGTGAACACCGTCGAGATGATCGAGCCCCCCGAGGTGCAGCTCCAGGACCTGCTCGACCGCCCCCTCCGCCGCTACGACCTGTCCGAGGGACGCTCCCAGCGGGCCCTCGCCTGGTGGCAGATCCGGGTCCTCGACGTGCCGGCGGCGGTGGCGGCCGTCGACTGGGAGGGGACGCCCGTGCGTTTCGTGGCCGACATCACCGACCCGGTGACCCATCACCTGGGTCGGGCCGCCGATCTGCTCGACGCGTCGGCGCCGCCACCCCGCTGGCACGGGGTGGCCGGCCGCTACCGGGTGGAGCTCGGTCGGGCCTCGTCGGCGCAGCTCCTGGCGGACACGGCCTCCCCACCAAGCGGGCTGCCGGTCCTGACGGCCTCCGTCGGGGCCTTCTCCCGCCTCCTGTTCGGCGTGCGGCCGGCGTCGACGCTGGCCGTGTGCGACGACCTGACGGCCCCGCCCGATCTGCTCGCCCGCCTCGACCGGGCCCTCGCCCTATCTACCCCGCACCCGGGCTGGGACTTTTGAGCTGGGACCACGGGGTGGTCGCCGGGTCGGCGGCGACGCCGTCCTGGTGGGCCCGCCGGGGATCGAACCCGGGACCGAGCGATTATGAGTCGCCTGCTCTGACCACTGAGCTACGGGCCCGCCGGCAGCCTAACGACGCCGCCCGGCGCCGGTCCGCCCGGCGCGCCACGGGCCGCCCGCAGGCGGCCCGTCGCATGGCTCCGGGGGTGGGGCTCGAACCCACGACCCACTGATTAACAGTCAGTTGCTCTGCCAGCTGAGCTACCCCGGATCGACCCTCCACGTTAGCAACGTCGACGACGACCCCGGCATGCCCGATCCGGCGAAAACGCGACCGGCGGGAACGCGACCGGCGCACCGGCCCCACCCGCCCGGAGGCGGCCCCGGGGCTCAGGCCGGGTCGAGATAGCCCCGCAGGGCCTCGCTGCGCTTGGGGTGGCGGAGCTTGGCCAGGGTCTTGGCCTCGATCTGGCGCACCCGCTCCCGGGTCACCCCGAAGTGACGACCCACGTCCTCGAGGGTCCGGGGACGCCCGTCGTCGAGACCGAAGCGCATGCGCACCACCTCGCGCTCACGCTCGGAGAGCTGTCCCAGGACGTCGTGGAGAGCCTCGACGAGGAGGTGCCGGGCAGCCTCGTCGAGGGGCCGGACGGCGTTCTCGTCCTCGATGAAGTCACCGAGGTTCGACTCCTCGGTGTCGCCCACCGGCGAGTCGAGCGAGAGAGTGTCGAGCCCGATGCGGAGGATCTCGCGCACCCGCTCGACGGGCATGTCGAGCTCGGCCGCCAGCTCCTCGACCGTCGGTTCGCGCTCGAGACGCTGCATCATCTGGCGTTGCACCCGCGTCACCCGGTTCATGGCCTCGACCATGTGCACGGGGATGCGGATGGTGCGGGCCTGGTCGGCCATGGCCCGCGTGATGGCCTGACGGATCCACCAGGTGGCGTAGGTGGAGAACTTGAAACCCTTGGTGTGGTCGAACTTCTCGACCGCCCGCATCAGGCCGAGGTTGCCCTCCTGGATGAGATCGAGCAGGGCCATCCCGCG
>RFFY01000190.1 GCA_003697065.1 Actinomyces sp.
GAGAGCGGGTCGGGGCCCCGGAGGACGACGGGTTCGCCGTCGGGACCGATCGACTCGGGATCGATCCACGGCGCCCAGGTGTTGTGCTCGTAGCGCACCGCGCCCTCGCTGACACCGAACGCCCCGAACTCGGTGGACTTCCAGCCGAGGCGGTTGTCGCGGAACTCGAGGTGCCCGGCCACACCGCCGACCACGAAGTAGACGCCACCCCACAGGTAGTTGTCGACCACTTCGATCTCGCCCACGTCGGAGAGCATCAAGGGGGCGTTGGCGTCCCGGAAGTGGTTGATGAGCTTGGAGCGGATGATCGTCACCGGCCCGCCGGGGTCCCCGTTGAACTGGACGGCGTCACTGTGGTGCTCGGGAGGCCGGAACTGATCGTGGACGTAGGTCTCGCTGATGAGAAGGGATCCGGGCGGGCCGGCGTCGTTCACATGGATCCCGTCCTCACCGCCGGCGACGTCGAGGCGGTGGAGGACCCCACTACGGACGAGCAGAGCCTTGCCACCGTGGTTGGCGTGGTCGATCTCGCACCAGGAGATCTCGAGATCGCGGGCGTCGCCGTCCTCCCGGTTCGCCTGCACGGCGTAGTTGGCGTCGGCATCGCCGACGACGTGGCAGTAGCGCAGGGTCACGCCTGGTGCCAGTACGACCAGGTTGCCGTCGACCTCGATGCCCTCGACCAGGCGACTGCCCCCGTTCTCGGCGGCGAGCCACTCCTCGTCGATGACCACCTCACCCCGGTAGCGCCGGAGTCCCTCGTAGGGATGTGTCGGGTCGCCGGGCCACAGCCCGGCGGCGATGGCGCCGCGCAGACCCGTGGTCGTCTCGTCGATGTCCTCGGCGGTGACCGTACTCGATCCGCGATCGGTGGCGGGTGTGAGCGTGGTCGGGGCGGGTGTCGTCTGCGGGGCGGTGTCGGAGACGGCCGATGCGCAGGCCGAAGCGGCGAGCACCACGCTGACGAGAGCGGGGCCGAGGCCGCGGTGACTCCGCCGCGTCCCGTCGCGGTGCACCCGGTCTCCGCCCACGGCGGCGAGGGTACCGGCCAGGTATCGAGCGGTGGGCGCGGGGACGATCGGCGATGGTGAGGGAGCGGTCGGGCGTGGTGGTCGCCGGGGCGTCCGACGACACCGGGAACCTGGGGGTCACAGC
>RFFY01000191.1 GCA_003697065.1 Actinomyces sp.
GTGAGCGAGATCCGCCCGGCGTTCGAGCCGGGCCCGGCGCGGTGGATGTGGCCGACCGAGCGGGGGTCGCGGGTGGCATCGGGGGCGATCAACGCACGGTTCGCTGCCTACCGCGACGCCATCGGTCTCGATCCGGTCCTGTCCCCGCATTGTCTGCGGCACTCCTACATCACCCACCAGCTCGAGGACGGGGTCGACCAGTTGTTCGTGCAGCAACAGGTCGGACACCGGTGGGGGTCCTCGACCGCGGGTTACACCAAGGTGGGCAGCGACTACCTGCAGGCCGCTCTGGCCCGCGCCTTGGAGCCGGCGTGGCACGACGACGGCGACGCCGAAGCGCCCGTCGCTGGAACCAACACGATGAGGAGGCGGTGATGGCGGCCAAGCTCGGCTATCAGTGGAACCTGCGGTTGTTGATGGCCGAGGCCGGCATGTTCGCGACCACCGACTTGGTGCCGTTGCTTGCCGAACGGGGGATCGTGTTGTCCTCGACGCAGGTGTACCGGCTGGTGACCCAGACCCCGGAACGGTTGAGCCTGCCCGCGTTGATGGCGTTGTGCGACATCCTCGACTGCACCCCGAACGATCTGATCGAACCGGTGGCCAAGACTCGCACCAAGCGCGCCGCCGCCAGCGGCACCGGTCGTAGGGGCGCAGCGAGTTCGCTCAAGGGTCGACGTCCCCGCCGAGCCGAGATCACCGACCAGTGACCGAACAGGTTGGCGTTTGTGCACGGTGTGGCCGCCGGGTGCGGCTGCCGGGACGTCGCCCCGAGGGGCGGATCTGCTCCAACTGCGTAGGCATCCAGAACAGCGACCACTGCGGCACGTGCGGCGACTACCGGCGTGTGTTCGGCCGCGACCCGGACGGGGTCGTGTGGTGCGAACGCTGCGCCCGCCGCCACCGAGCCCAGGTCGTCGACGCGCACCGCCGAACCCGAATCATCGCCGCCGTCGCCCGGGCCGACCCGACGATGGACACGACCGTCATCGACGCCGTGCTGGCCGCCGAAGTGACGTCGCGTCGGTCGCTGGGCAATCTCGATCGCTGTCTCGCCGACCATCCTGAGGCGTTGGACGTCGGGCCGACGAGCACCGTCGCCGTGCTGGACCGCTTCGTCTCCGGGCTCGTCAATGCTGGTTCGACCCGGATCGTCGGCATCCACCCGGTCTGTGAACGGTGTGGTCGCCAGCGGCGCTGGCATGCTCGCACCGACACGGGCGGGGTGTGCTCGACGTGCTGGGCACGCACCCACCGCGAACCGTGCGTCGAGTGCGGACGGGCCCGACGGGTCGACCACCGCGAGGCTGGCCGGCCGGTGTGCGCACCGTGCCAGACACAGCGACGACGACGTCGGCAGCTTGACGACCTCACCGCCGCCATCATCGACTTGATCCGGGCTGCCGACCCAGACATCGATGCTGGTGCCGTCACAGCTGCCGTCGACAGGGTTGCGCCGAAGGTGCCGACGAGGAAGGCAATGATGCGGGGGCTCCAGGCACAACCAGACCTTTCGAGCAGCACCCACCAGCCAGCGAAGATCGCTCAGCTCCTCAACGACCTGCGGGCGGCCGGATCATCGCTGCCGGCGGTGCTGTGCGAGGTCTGCGACGGCCCAGCGGTGCCACTGATCGTCTACCTCGATGTCGCGCGTTGCCGGCGGTGCGCAACCCGATGCCCCGACTGCGACCGACACACCAAGGAACCCAACGGTCCACGTTGTGGCCGATGCGATGCCGGGCCACGAGGCACTTGCTCGGACTGTGGCCGTGTCAACCGGCTCCTCGATCGAGCCGGTCGGTGCCGGAGGTGCCGTGAACTGAAAGAGCGGCGCTGTACGCGCTGCAATGACCGGGCGCCGCGGACCTTCGACCAGGGCCGATGGCTCTGTCAGCCGTGCGCGCTCGGGGTGGACCTCGATCAGCGCCTCGGGCCGGTCGACAAGCTGCCCGCTCCCTTGGCCGCTGTGCGGAGGGCGATCGCCGCCGCGGACAATCCAACCCGGGTGAGGCGCTGGCTGCGGGCCAGCACCGCCGGTCATGTGCTCGCCGGTCTCGCCGACGGCACCATCGCCTTGACCCATGACGCACTCGACACCCACGCCGACGGCGACCGCGGCATCGACTATCTCCGCGCCCTGCTCGTCGCATCCGGCGCGTTGCCAGCCGAGGACCGCACCATCCACCGGTTCGAAGACTTCGCCCGACACCAGATGGATGCCGTCACCGATGCCGGGGACCGGACCGCCCTGGCCGGCTGGCTGCGCTGGCAGATCCTCCCCCGGCTCCGCCTACGGGCTGAGTCCGGCAAGCCCATGGCCTACAGTGCCAACAACGCCCGCCGAGCGTTTCGCCAGGCCAGCCATCTGCTCGCCGCCCTCGCCGACCGAGACCGGAACCTGAAGACCTGTCGCCAGACCGACATCGACGACTGGTTCTCCACCAGCGGCCACAGCGTGTGGCAGGTCCGCCCGTTCCTCACCTGGGCCATGACCAGAGGCCACGTCTCTGCCGGAGTGTCGATCCCGGCGACGCCGCCGCGGACCCTGAGACCGGTGCTCGATGACGCCGCGCGCTGGATCATGGCCCGCCAGCTCGTCACCGACACCACGCTCAACGACGCCGACCGCGTCGCCGGCGCCCTTTTGGTCCTCTATGGGCAACCGCTGACGCGCATCGCCGCCATCACCACCGGCGACATCCACCACAGCAGCGACGGAACCACGATCGTCGAGCTCGGCGGGCATCCTGTGCCGTTGCACGAGCCGTTCGTCACGCTCATCTGCCAGCTCCCCCACCGTGACACGCAGGGCATGTCCGACCAGCTCGACCGCACCGGCTGGCTGTTCCCCGGACGCCACGCCGACCGCCACATCAGCCCCAACGCGCTCGGCGTCCGGCTCCGGCGCATCGGCATCGAAGCCCGCCTCATGCGCAACAGCGCCCGAGCCCAACTCGCCACCGAAATCCCGCCCGCCTTGCTGGGCGAGATCCTTGGCGTCAACGCCACGACCGCCACCCGCTGGGCGGCGCTGACGGCGGGCAACTGGACCGACTACGTCGCGGCATCCGTCAGCACTCGCAGCGGAGACTGAGCGTGGCCGGTCTTGACGTACTCCACCTCAAGCGCGAGTCTCGATATACGAAGTGAATGAGGCGGATCTGGGGGAACAAGTCATGAGATTTCGAACGTGCGCAATGGCGGTTCTTGTACTCGCGGGACTGGGACTCGCTGGACCCCCCATTGCACATGCAGAACAGTCCGGGGCGGTAGCCGACCAAACCCTTGAGGATCGTCCCGACACTCAGCCGGTCCACGAGGACCGGGCCAGGGGATTCGCGCCGGCAGAACCGGGTGAGCCTGGGCCGACACTCCCATTCCCAGGACTGACTCGAAAGGAGGCGAACGAGGCGCGAGCCGAGCTCGCCAAACAAGATGCGCGAGACTTCGCCGCCGCTGCACGGGCCGACTCCCAGTACCGAGAGTCCGGTGGCGAGCGCGGGCCCGTGGACCCGCAGCTCGATCACGGAGAGCCGACCGACTACGAACCCAGCGATGATTCACCGAGGCAGGTACCAGAGCTGGCGCCGTCGGCCGACAAGGGCACGGGTGGAGCCGAAGCAGCGAGCGGCTGCTCGGGTAACTGCTACCAGTCCGATCGAATCCAGCTGACGGATCCAAGCACACCCTTGTACGCCAGCGAATACTGGGTCTGGCTCGCCGTGCCCCAGACCTACGAGACGAACAAGTGCGACGGCAACGGATACTCGAGTGCCTGCTTCTGGTTCGCCGCAATGAATCACTACACCAACTCCTCGACCTCTACGGCGGCATTCCACATCGGGCCGCAACGAGGAACCAGCATCGCCGGAGCGACCGGAACCCAGTGGCGAATGAACATCGACGGCTACATCAACGGCTCGCACATCGGAGGACAGAGTTCGGTCTCGCTCCCAGTCGCAACATGGATTCGCGTCAGAACGTGGCGGCTTTCGTACGGCAGCGGGGGCGGCGGGCCGTGGTCCACGTGGGGCGTTTGGGCCTACTACAACGGCTCTGACCACTACCTGGGATCGCTCACGATCGACGGTCAGCTTCTCACCGACTCGATTGTGTTCCAGGAGATCTACGAAGAGAACGGTCAGTGCACGACGGACTTCGAGCGCACCTACTTCAACGACTATCGCTGGTGGAACACGTCAGCGTCGCAGCAGCCGTACTCGAAGGGGACTGCTGACTACGAATCGAACTGCGTCACCACTTCGTGGGAGCGTCCGACCCAGTACAGCGGCGAGTTCCTGCGCGACGAACGCGAGACGGTACGCAGCATCGGACAGGGCTGGACCTTGTGGCAGTACATCTGACACTCGAATAGATCGAGGCAAGACAATGCCCGTACCCTCAAGAGTCCTCCTCGTTCTGATGGGGTCGTTCGCCCTAGGAGCTTCGCTCGCAGGCTGCGGTAGCGGCGCGGACGATCCGGCCCACGCCGGCGGCGACCTTCCCGCAACTCGCATCCAACCAACGCAGGACACCGCGCCTGCGTCCTCATCCGAATGGCAATGGCAAGCGCCAAGCGATCCCACTCCAACGGTTGCGGGAAACGGCCTCACACTTCTCGTGCCTGTCTCCTCACCAGACGATGATGTTGCTGCTCTGACGCTTCGGGTAACCCCCGGCGAGCACGGGAGCCCCGGCGCGACCGTGGAAGTTGCCTGGAGTGACTCACAAGCCGCACTTGTGATGTCTGCCATCGACCAGACAGCCGACTGCCGCGATCGCACCGATGCCGAGTGGCACGACACGACCATCCGAGGGAGTTCTGGCTGCGAGTTCCAGAATGCCGCTGGCATCTACTTCGCCGCGTGGGCTGCCGACGGCACCGCGTACTTGTTCAGCTCCCGTGAGGTCGCTGGAGAAGCGGCCCTCGCGTATCTCAGCGCCTGGACGCCACTCGAGACCTCGTAGTCATTGCGGCCTCACCTGTCGACACGCCAGGGGACATCCGCACGGCCGTCATCCCGGCGAGGAGCTGACGGATCCTCGCCCGATTCACCGACTTCGGACATGTCACTTCCGCCGGTCGCGTGACGGCCCCGGTTGTGGCGGGGGTCGTGGGGGGTGAGCTTGGCGAACGGCACGTTGCCGATCACCAAGTCAAAACAGCCGTCTTCGACCCGCAGCTCCTCGAAGGCGCCAGCGACGATGGTGGCCCGAGCGCCGTAGAGGTGCTCGGCAATTGCTGCGGTGGTCGGGTCGAGCTCCACGCCGGTCAGCAGTGCTCCGGGCGGAGCGAAGCCCAGGAAGTTGCCCGACCCGCAGCCCGGTTCGAGCACCGCGGCATCTCCGGTCACACCGAGGTCGGCTGCCGCCTGCCACATGACCTGCACGACCGCCGCCGAGGTGTAGTGGGCGTTCAGCGTGGTGCGCCGGGCCTGAGCCCAGGCCTCGTCGGTGCCCAGCAGGCGGCGCAGCTCGGCCCGTTCGTCGCGGTAGCGCTCGTCGGTCTCATCGAAGACCTGGGGAATGGCGCCCCAGCCGGACCATCGGGCCAGCACCGCCTGCTCGGCCGGTGTGGCCCACCGGTCGCCGTCGGCCCGGCATCGGGCCAGCACCGCGAGCGCCTCGAGATTGGCGCGCAGCTTGGCCGCAGCACCGGCTGGGGCCAAGTCGTGTTGACCGGTGGGGTGGAACGCCGCCGGGCGAGGCCGGTCGGCCGACCGGTCGTCTACAGGGGGGTGTTGATGGCCTGGTTGATCTCGGCCAGCAGCCGGTAGCGGTGCTCCAGGTCGCCGTCGTCGGCCTCGGGGGTCTCGGCGGTCGGGTCCGGCTCCGGTTGCATCAGCAGGTGCTCGGCCAGGATCAGCTCCTCGGCGGTCGCCCACGCCTGGTAGCCGCGCAGCCGGTATGCCTCCGGGCTCTCCCCCTGGCGGATCGGGCCGAGAATCTCGTCGCGCAGGCGGCTCACCGCCTCGGCGATCTGCTCGCCCACGGCGGCGAAGAACGACTCCGGGGCGGGGATCTGCGAATAGGCGGCCGGGCGGTGCCGGCGGTTGTGGTCCAGGACCAACTGCCCGTAACGGTTCATGGTGCGCCTCCTGCGCCGACGTCGTGTCGGCTTCCACCGGGGGGAGCGCCGGATCGAACAGCGAGAGCTGCCCGGAACGACGAAGGCGGGCGCTCCGATCGCTTCGCCCCACGCTATCCCCACCTGCCACCCCGAGCGGTGAATCCCAGCCGAGCGGTCACACGCCCCGACCCTCGACCCGGCCCGGTCCGGCCGTGTGGCCGACAGAGCGGGCCGAAACTGGCGCCACGTCGGCGTGTCCCGCGTCGGAGCGTTCCACCCGGCGGTCGTCGAGCACAGTGACCCGCTCCCGGGCGGTCTGGGGCGCCTCGGCGAGGTTGCGGACCCACATCTCCTGGGTGCCATCCACCGCCAGCCGGCGGAACCCGGCGGCGGCCAGAGCCGCTCGTGTCCGGTCTCCGGGATCGCTACGCACCAGGGCGATCTGGTGGCGGTTCGGGTCATAGACCACCTCGACGCGGCGCCCCGCCCACACCCCGGCCGGTTCGGCCACCCAACCCACCGGGGCCAGGCGGGCCCGGTGGGTAGCCCGCAGGAACGGCCTCACCGCCGGCCTCCGTCCCGGGCGGGCATCGCCGGTCCTGCCGACCCGAACGCTTCGACCTCGACCGGTGCGTGGCGGCCGTCGGGGGCGGTGACCACCAGCGAGGACCGCTCGATCAGACGGCGGCTCCCATAGAAGGGCCGGGTCCGCACGTGCGCCGGCGGAAGCGTGCCGTGCAACAACAGCGCGTCTCCTGGGCGCATCTGGCGCAGCACGTGCGGTGGGGTCAGCGGCACCCGCACCGTGGCGAACTGATCTGACCCGCCGTGGAGCCGCTCGGTGGCCGAATGCGACCGGGTGTCCACCTCGGCTTCGCCCAGCACCTGGTCCACGTATCGCAGTGACGCCGGGTCCGACAGCCCGGCGTAGAACACCTTGGTGAGGTGGTTGGTCAGGATCGTGTCCGCTGCCTTGCCGTAGGCGACCTCGATCTGGGCCAGCGACTGCCAGATCGTCACCAGCAGCACACCGATGCCGGCCAGGGTCGACGCGTACTCCGGCAGGGCCCGCAGCGGGGTGTTCCCAGCCTCGTCGATCACCACCAGCAGCGGCGGATCCAGCGGCCCGCCGGTCGCGGCCACATGCCGGTACGCCTGATTGATCAGATCGTTCAGCAGGCCACCGAACGCCGGGGCGAGCCGACGCTGATCCTCGATCGGCGAACACAGATACACCGTGTTGGGGCCCGACAACAGCCACGGCAGATCGACCCCGGATGCGGTTGGTCCCCGCCCGGTCGACCTCGGGGCACGCGCCGAGGCGGCCACCCCTGGGTCGGTCCACGGCCAGATCACCGTCTGGGCGGTCGCGTAGATCGACGAGCGGGTGCGCTCCTCCATCTCCCACACCGACACCAGACCCTTGGCAGCCTCCAGCGCGCCACGGGCCACCACGGCGTTGTTCGACCGGCACAAAACCTCCAGCGCCGCGCGCACCTCCCCAGGGCCCAGCTCCCCGGGGCGATCCTGGGTGAGCACCCACTCGCACACGGCGTCCATGTCCCGGTGGGCGTGATGGGCCACGAACAACAGACCCGACAACAAGATCTCCGCCTGGGCCAGCCAGAAGTCCAGACCGCCCTCCACCCCGCCCTTGGGGGCCGCGTCACACAGCGCCCGGGCCGCCCGCTGGGCGCCGGCCACCGTGCCCGCCTGCTGCAGGGGCGACCACCACGCCGAGGTCGCCCGAGGCACCGTCGAGCCGGTTGGGTCATAGACCCGCACCTCACCCAGCCGGGAACGCCATCCCTGGGTGGCGGCCAGCAGATCGGCCTTCACCGACGACAACACCGCCGGACCGTCCCAGTCCAAGATACCGGCCACCGCGGCGGTGGTCTTTCCCGACCGCGACGGGCCCACCAGCGCGACCGCTCCCCGATCGCCCCGCCGGCCCCGGTTCGCCCGCCACGACCGGCCCGATACCCGGGGTGGCGGTGCTTCGGTCGCCACCAGACGCCGACCGAACCGGGCGAACACGAACCGGCCCGACACCGGACCCGACACCAGCACCGGCGCAAGATCACGACGGGATGCGAACCTGGTCCGGGCGTCCACACCCAGGGGGCGGCGCCGCGCCGTCCCCACGCGGGAGCGGCCCCACCACCGCACCGCCAACCCGACAACCACGACAGCCGCTACTGCGGCCGCGGTCGTGGTCAGCCAATAGACCGGTGCGCTCGGCAGCAACCCCCGCTAGGGCTCCGGCCACGCCAACGCCGGCGTCGACACATTCCCCGGCAGCCGCCCCACTGCCTCCGCCGCAGCGCCCAGCGGCAGCCCCCGCCCCGAACCCGAGACCGCCAACGCCAACCACGCACCAGCCCACACCACCCCCACCACGGCGAGCCCCACCCCCGCCACCGCCACCACCAGCACCTCGAACACGCCGACACCATCACGGTCCATACCCCCGTAAGCCCGGACCGACGGGCAGACTTCGCGAATGGCACCCCTCGACGTGGGCCCGGACGATCAAATCACGACTGCGTTGGGCGTGATGGCGAGGGCTGCTCCGACCATCGCCGTAGCATCGGTGTCAATGCCCCTGGTCTGGATGCCTATGGGAGTCGGTCTTGATCAAGCAAAGGTAGTCAGCTGGTGCGGTCGCGAAGCCAAGAGCTAGTTGATCGCGCTATCGCTGCGATGATCGCCGCGATCGACGCTCATAATCGGTTACAAGCCTCCTATCGGGAGGAGACCTTCTCGATTCTGGCCGTGAACGCCTGGGAGTTGCTGCTGAAGGCCAAGTGGCTGGCGGAAAACAAAAACCGTCTAAACAGCCTATACATCAATGAGGCCAAAGCAGGTAGCCGTCGACGCCGCTACAAGAAGTCCCGTTCCGGCACGTACAGGACCCACGGCCTCCTGTATCTGGCTAGAAAGCTGTCCGCGGACGGAATCTTGGATGATATCGCCCTCAGAAATCTCGAAGCAATGGTTGAAGTGCGCGATACGGCAATCCACTTCTACAGCCCAAGATCCCGAATCTCAGCAGAGCTATTCGGGCTAGCACTGGCCTGTGTAAAGAACTTCACTTCGGCAGCGGAGGATTGGTTTGGACAGAATCTGGCGGACCTCAGGACGAGTGTGCTTCCGATTTCGCTAGGACCGGTCAACCTACGCGACTTTGAGGCCCTTTCCACAGACGAACGATCGTTCCTGAGATACCTCGAAGAACAGAGACCTGAGCACGACGATGGCTCCGGCTCCTACGCGTTCGCAGTTGCGATTGAAGTCAAGTTGGTCGGCTCCGGATCACCAGAAGCAACTTCGGTCCGGTTGACATCTGATCCGTCAGCCCCCGCCATCAGGCTGACCGAAAAGCAGGTCAAAGACCGCTACCCATGGGACTATAAGGAGTTAACACGCCGCTGCAAGGAGCGCTATTCAGGCTTTAAGGTCAATAGCGAGTATCACTCACTGCGGAAGGCCCTAGAGAATGACCCAAAGTACGCACACGAGCGGCGACTCGATCCGGATAAGCCAAGACCAAAGAAGGTATTCTACTCGCCGGCAATACTTGAGGTTCTTGACCGCCACTACAAACGGTAAAGGCAATCGAATCTTGCTGGGTCGCTAGCCCCGATCCTTCACGAGTCTGTGGGGGTTGATGGGCGCGTATCCGCGTAGAGGCCCTCGTGGGCTGGGATTCTGATCTGACGTTGTCGACGCGTCCGAATCTCGCACCAGGAGGGCACCTACGAGGTGAACAGTATCTGCACGGTTCCGGTGGTTGTGGAAGGGGGCGGCGAAGGTGTCGTCGCTCACGTTGGGTTGCATGCTCTTGGCGCGTTCGCGGACCGTCTCGGGTTGGGCCATTCGCTCTCGGCGGTGATCCCGTGGACCGGTGAGCGGGCGCCGGTCCATGACCGCGGCAAGGTCCTCACGCAGACCATGTTGATGCTGGCCGGGGGCGGCGAGGCGTGCACCGACATCGAACATCTCCGAGCCCAGGGTGTGCTGTTCGGGTCGGTGCCGTCGGACTCGACGCTGCACCGGGTCATGCATCAACTCGACGAGTCGACTCGGGCCGGGTTGTGGGACGCAATGGCGGGGGTGCGCGCCCAGGTGTGGTCGCGCTCGTCGGCGACGATGAGCGGTGAGGTCGTGTTGGACATCGACGCGTCCCTCCACGAGATCCACTCGGAGAACAAGGACGGGACTGCTCCGCATTACAAGGGCGGGTTCGGGTTCGCTCCGATGTATTGCACCGCGGATGCCACCGGCGAGGTGCTCGGCGTGAAGCTGCGGCCGGGCAACGCCGGCGCGAACAACATCGCCGATCACGTCGCGGTCCTCGACCAGGCCATCGCCGGGCTTCCCGCCGAGGTCGCCGCCGGGCACGCCCGCGGCGACGATCCGGGTCTGGTGCAGCGCAGCGTTCGGGTGCGGACCGACTCCGCTGGGTGCACCGCGTTCGTTCATCGCTGCTGTGAACGCAACATCGGCTTCAGTGTCGTGGCTCGCCGCAACGCCAGTGTTCACGCAGCGATCAGCCGGATCCGTTTCGACGACGAAGCCTGGACCCAGGCGCTCACCCAGCACGGCAAGCCCCGCAAAGGCGCCGCGGTCGCCGACGTGACCGAACACGCCGACCTGTCGGGCTGGCCGGCCGGCACCCGGCTGATCGTGCGACGCGAACCGTTGCATCCCGGCGCGCAAGGATCGCTGTTCCCTTCCGAGACGTTCCGCTACTGGGGCCACTACACCGACTCGACCCTCGATCCGGTCGCCGCCGACCTCGACATGCGCGGCCACGCCCGAGTCGAAGACAACATCCGCCGCCTCAAGGACTCCGGCGCCTCCCGGTTCCCGTTCCGCGATCTCGACGCCAACACCGCTTGGCTCGATGTCGTGTGCTTCGCCGACGCCCTGGTCCGCTGGTTCCAGCTCCTCTGCCTCCCCGGCCGCTACACCAACGCGGAACCCAAAACGATGCGCTGGCAGTTCTGGCACACCCCCGCCCGCATCGTTCGTCACGCCCGACGACACGTCCTGCGGATCCTCGATGGCTGGCCCAGCACCGGAGAGATCCTCGCCGCCTACCGCCACATCGAACTCCTCACCTGAACACCGGACATCCCGTCGCCCGCGACCACCCCGCCGGCCATGAGGCCCTGCTTCACGCCGCCCCGAAACGGCCGCCAAGCCCCAAATGGCCTCGACCCCAACCTCGCCGCCCACGAAATCACCGAGCCCCGACCTCAGCCACTCAGGACAAGACCGCCCCGACCCGCCCGGCCAATCTCATGAGCAATCGGGGCTAGGTGCACCCAGGTGTTTTGACCAGGTTAGGGGAAGGCGCACGTGCTACCGCCCCGGTCTGGGCTTGCTCGCGCCTCGTTGAGGTGCCTGTCAAGAGTTCCGTGCCAGTTCCTCGATGTCCGCATCATGTCGTTTAGGTCGCCAGCGGAGAGGTGGAGGACGACGGGTTGGCGGCCGCGGGTCTCGAGGAGGGCGGCGAGCTGCTGGGCGGCGGCTTGGCCGGCTTGGTCGGGATCGAGGGCGATGACGAGGGGGTGGGGAAGCTTGGCGAGGGCGACGGCGGCGGCTTCGTCGGCGTAGGCGGCACTGAGAAGGGCGACGGTCCGGTAGCCGGCCGTGGCAGCGGTGAGGGCGTCGATCATGCCTTCCGTGATGATGATCTCGGGGTGCTGGACGGCCGGTGGCCGGATGCGGGCAAGCCGAGGGTTGGCGGCGAGCTTTCCCGAGGGGTTGAGGTAGCGGCTCCAGTCGGGCCGGGGATTGGGGATGCGAATCTGGGCGTAGGTGGCACGTCTGGCGGTGATGACGGGCAGGACGACGCCGGAGGCGCGGGGCATGCCGTCGGGTCGGGGTTGGCGGCGGGGACCCAGGTCGGCGCCGATGCGGTTACGGGCGAGGACCTCGGCGGGTAGGCCACGGGTGTGGGTAAGCCAGTGTCGGAGCCGGGTGGCTTCGGGGTGCCAGAGGCGTTCGGCGCACTCGTCGACGTACCGGTTCAGCCCGTCGAGGTCGTAACAGCCAGCCGCTTCTCGGGTGGGGGCTGGCCGGCGGATCGGCTTTGAGACGGGGGGCTGGCACGGTCGTTCGTGGTGGCCGGCGCGGGCGGCGAGGTAGGCCATGGCGTCACGGATGGTTGAGCCGTGACAGGCCAGGACAAGGTCGATGGCGGTGCCGCCGTCCCCGCAGCCGTGGCAGCGCCAGCGCTGTTCTCCTCGGCGGCTGGTGAAGATGCTGACCGGTGGGGTGCGGCCGGTCTGGGCGTGGTTCGGGTTGGGGCAGGGCCACATGCGGCTGCGCCCCCGCCCGTGGCCAGGCCCGAGGAGGTCGTCGGCGAGACTGCGTAGGTCGGTGGCGGCCAGCAGGGCGTCACGGTCGTACATGGCTCACGCTGCGGCGGTGCGGGATCGCCGGGCCGGGTCGCGCCTTGGAGGGCGGGGGTGTCCGGACCTGCTCGATCGTTGTTCCGGGCGGGCCCGGGCGGTGCCGTGCATCCGGGAGTCGGTGTCGCAGAGGACGACCTCGGCGGGAGCCAGGACGTGTTGGACCACGGCGCTGCGCCCGCCCAGCTTCCAGAGGGCCCGCCCACGCGCGAGTTGGGTGACGATGGCGGCTTCGGGTTCGGTGAGCCCGAAGTGGCTTGTGGCAGCGGCGATCTGGTCGGGGGCTTGCCGGAGAATGATCTTGGTGGCCGAGTCGGCCAGCAGCCCGGCGGCGATCTTGCTGGTGGCGGTGCCGTCGTCGGCTTGGGCGGCCAGGTCGCTGGCTCTGTGGGTGATGCAGAGGTTGGCAACGCCGTAGGTTCGGCCGAGCTTGAAGCACGATTGCAGGTAGGCGGCGGTATGAAGGTTGCCGAGCAGAGCCCAGGCTTCGTCGAGAACCTGGATTCGTTGGGGGCCGGGGCAGGCCATGAGCTGTTGGAACCAGCCGGCGGTGGCGACCATGACCAGAGGAAGCGCGTCGGAGTCGAGGGGCACCGCAGACAGGTCGAGCACGACGCCGGCGCCGTCCCAGCGCAGCGTGACGGTCGAAGGCCCGTCGAACATGCCTCGCAGGGAGCGAGTGAGGAGCTTGTCGACCGCGTAGGCGACGGTGCGGGTCTCCGCGGTGAGGTCGGCTCGGGGCCCGAGGCGGTCGTCGAGAATGTGGTCGGGGTTGGTGACGAGATGGGCGACGTCGGCGAGGGTGGGCTCGGCTCGGATGGTGGTGAGGTGTTCGACGGCGGCGAACAGCAGCGCGTCTTCGGGTTGGGTGAGGGCGCGTTCGAGCACACAGCTGACCAGGGCGGCGCACATGTGGGCGCGGCGAAGCGTCTGCTTGTCGGGTGGTTCGTGGTCAGCGGCTGGCCCGGGAGCCAGTGGATTGAGGGTGGCGGTGCCGCCGGGGCTGAGGCGAATGGTGGTGAGCCCGAGATCCTCAGCCAGAGACGTGTACTCGCCTTTGGGGTCGGCGATGGCAACCCAGCGGCCCCCTGGCCCGGTGCCATACACGGCGGCTTGGCGCCATAGGAGGGTCTTTACGAGCGCCGACTTGCCGTTTCCGGGTTCACCGAGCACCCAGGCGTTGGGATTGGTGACCAGCCCGGCCGCGTAGGCTTCGAAGGGATCCCAGCAGAACTCACCACCGCCCGCGAGCAGATCCAGTCCCACATAGGTACCCCGGTGCCCGAAAGAGCCCTGGACCGAGAACGGGTAGATGCTGGCGGTGTGGGCGGTGGTGCCCTGGTGGTAGCGGAGCCGTAGCGAGGGTCGCATTAGAGGGCGAGCAGGGTTGCCGGGGCGAGACCCAGCGGAAGGCTGGCGGCCCAGGCCAGGTCTTGGCGGGCGTCGAGGAGCCGCAGATCCATGCCGGCCTCGCGGGCGAGCTGTTCGACGATCTCGGCGTGTTCGTCGAGCTCCTCGAGGGTGCGGGCAGACACGCAGACCAGCCCGACATAGCCCATCTCTGGGTAGCCGGCGACGAGTTCTTCTTCCCGGTCCAGCAACGCTTGGGTGGCCCGCCGGTGTCGGGCATCCACGCGTCGGCCCTTGTCCTGTTTTGTGGCGGCGTCGGACTCGAGCTTCACGAGGTCGCGCTCGATACGGCGCCGACTCTGGAAGGTGGAGACCGGCCGGAAGTAGACGGTCATGGATCGGGTAACACCCCCGCCCGACAAGAAGGGCTCCAGCCAGCTGGGAGGTACGGCCATCCGGGGCCAGGTGCCGACCCACCAGGTGCGGTGGTAAGCGCCGTCGACCCGCAGGTGCCGCCAGTCGCCTTCGACGGCCATGGGACCGGCGGTGGAGGACCGAAGATGGGCGAGCCGGTCGACCAGCCGGCCGTGGCGCGGCCGGGGCCGGGCGTCGAGGGGGTCGATGCGGGTCCGGATCAGTCGTTGCAGTCCGGGCGGGTCGTGAGGGTCGCCGGCGGCGAGGTCCGCTGATTGCAAACCCCGCAAGAGGGCTTCGACGGCGGTGATCAGGGCCCGCTGGAGAGGTTCGTCGCCGCGGTTGGTTCGACTGTGGTGGCGGGCCAGCCGGTCACGAGCAACCGTGATGGACACGACGACCTGGTGGTTGATCGCCGAGGTGGCGCCGAGCTCGAGCAGTTGCCGGTAGGAGTCCACTGCTACCGGGTTGGGCGTGCCGCGGCCGGCGCTGTCGATCCAGGCGAGATGGTCACCCAGCCCGGAGGGCTGGGCCAGGTCCGACCAGGAGAGGTGAGTCACGACTCCCCGCTCGACCGCGTACTGACCCAGGAGATCGCCCCAGCCCGCCAGCAGGCGTTCTTGTTCGGGGCGGGGAGCCACCACGAACTGGGGCCCGCTGACCGGCACGACCGCGGTGAGAGTGTGGCGGTGCCGATCGCGGATCGCTCCGAGCGTGGATCCGGCCCGCCAATCGATCCCGACGATGTCGAGACCGGCCAGGCACGGCGGCATCGGAGCCGCCGCATCGCCGGTGGGCCACAGGGGAAGCGGCGCGACCCACTGGCGACCGCGCCGCCACCGGGCCCACGACCAGCCGGCCAGCAGTGGCACCCACTCCCACGTGGGATGACCACCCAGCCGCGTGAAGCTGACCAGCGCGGCGACCAACACCGGAACGGCGGCCACCGGCAACACAACCCCAGCGGTCAGAGCCGCAACCCCAACGGTGAGACCCCCGCCGATGAGGGCGCACTGGGTCAGCCCGAGGCCCAGGAAGATGCCCGAGTCATCCAGCGGCTCGAGCCGGTAGGTGCGCTCGGAACGTTCACCGGCCATCGCGGCCACCTCGATGCGGAGGCCGGGCCGGGTCGGCCGTTTGGCCTGGGCCGGGTGGGCGCCGGCGGGACGGGTTGGGATCTCGTCGGGCGGCCGCGCTGACCGCGCCGGCGGTCTCGGTGACTACCCGTCCCCCGCGGGCGGCCGCACCTGCCGTGGCGCGTGCCGCCACTGCGCCGACGGTTGCCGCGCCGACCGGTGAGGACCCTGGTGGGGATGCCGTGGCCGCCGTGGGTGTGCCGGGGGCGGACCGGGCGTTGGCGATCTGCGCGTAGCGACGCCCCGAGACCATCTGGGCCGTATTGGCCAGCATGAGCCCTTGGTGGCCGGCTCGGACCGGTCCGCTTCGGATCCCCTGGGCGACCATCGCCGCTTCGGTCAACGGCAGCAAACGGGCGACCAGCAACGGCGAGAAGGCCGACACGCCGAAAGCGGCCGCCGCGGTGAGCAGGATCCCCACGGCTTGGGTGACCGACCCGCCGGGATCCTCGGCGAACACCTCCGGCGGCGGGAGTGCGGTGACCTCCCCACCGGCGCCGGTGCCGACCGCCGCGGCTGCGGCCACCGACAGAGCGACCGCAATGACCAGCTTGGAGACGACCAGGGCCACGAGCAGGTCCAACAGCCGACGGCTGGCGCCTTTGGTCGCCGGCCACAGGCGTGCGGCGAACACCAGCGGGGCCAGCGCCACGACGATGTAGATGAGCGCGGAGCGCACCACCAGCTCGGCAACCAGCACCAGACCGGCGAGCACGGTGACCAATCCGAGGATGAACACCACGAAGGCGCTGGCCGGTCCGCCGCTGAGCACGGCGAGGCTGCTCACCACCGCACCGAAGTCGGCGAGGTCGTCCTGGAAGGTGGCCAGCACCTGACCGGAGAGGGCGTCGGTGACCCGGATGAGGATCTGAGTGATGGTGACCCGCCCGATCATCCCGAGGACCGAGATGGGCAACTCGACGCCGATGCGGTGCAGCATCCCGGCGGCGTCGCCGGCCAGGGTCCCTTGGACGATCCCCGCGAGCACGAACAGCACCAGCAGTCCCGCCCCGATCTGCAGCGTGGTCGCGTAGGGGCCGTCGCCGGTGATGAACCAGTCCGCCTGCACATTGGGGTCGCTGGCGTCGACGAAGAAGTTGAACACTCCGCCCACGACCCACACCACGGCGTCGATGACCCAGGCAGTGAGCCCGCCGATGATGACCTCGAACCCGGCGGTGGCCACGTCACCGACGAATCCGGTGACCTTGTCGATCACCCATCCGACGGGATTGGGAAACCCGAAAGCCAGGATCATCGGACCGGCTCCCCATCCATACGGACAAAGCCGTCCAGGGCCCGGTCGAACGGTTCGGCGTCCCAGGGCTGATCGTGAGGGCCGGCCAGGGGTGTCGGTCCCGGGCTGTTGCGCACCCCGTCGACCCGCCAGTCCCCGTCGACCCAGGCGAGATCGAGGGTGACGGTGAGGAACTCGGTCTGGGGTGCGGCCACCCCGGCCGCAGAGAGGATCGTGATCGTCCACACCGACACCCGGGCCTCATGGGGCCCGTAGTGCTCGACCCGCCAAGCCAAGGGTCGCACCAGCCACCAGATACGACCGCTGGCGCGGGCGAGCTGGTCACGGGCCATCGACACCTCGGCGACCACCTCGTCGGCCAGCCGGGCCGCCGCCACCGGGGTGGCGATCCCACCGACCGCGGCGCGGATCTCCTCGTCGGTGAAGTACAACCAGCGCTGGGAAGCCGTCGCGTAGGCCACCGCCGCGGCCACCGCTCCAGGCTCATCTCGGGAAAAGCCGACCGGAACCCCGGCCACCTCGCCAGCCGGACCAGGCGTGCCGGCCAGGACGGTGGCCTGTACCGGGACCGCGGCCGTGGTCGTGGTCGACCCCCCGCGGTTCCCCGGCGAACCGTTCGGCCACCGGACGAGCAGCGTCCCGGCCACCGCCAAGCCCAACGCCACGAGGACCACCGCGGCCGTCCGCGGCAGCCGACGGTTCGCGCCGGCGGCCCTCATCGCGCCGCCTGGAAGAGCATGTTGACCGCCGTGGGGGCGACACCGGCCAGGATCGCACCCACCACGCCGCCCAGCGCCAGCGCCTTGCCTCGGCTGGCGCCACCGTAGCTGCCGCCCTCACGGGCCAGGCCGTACATGGCCGCCCCGATCAGCAACGCCGCCAGGCTGCCCCACAACGCCAGCATCTGGGCCCAGTTCAAGAGCCGCTGGATCAACTCGGCGCCGGGCATGCCGTCGGTGCTCGGATCCACGCTCACCTGGGCCAACACGGCTCGGACGACAAACATCGGGGCTCACCTCCACGGGATCAGGGATGGGGTCAACCCCGTAAGCCCCCCGGCGGCCCGAAACTCTCCACAACCGACGCGAAGAACCCCAGCGGGGTTCGGCCTACCCGACCATGAGACGCTCCAGGGTGGGCACCGCGATCGCCGCCGGCGTGCTGGTATGCGCCGCCGGGTTCACCGCCCTGCCCGTACTGGCCGTAGCCAACGGGTCAACCGGGACTGGCTGCGCCGTGGCGGACCCCGCCGACGACGACGGGACCCCCAGCATCCTCGGGCCCGCCACCGTGGGCGTCCCCGAGCTGCGCGCCTGGTGGGCCAGCACCGGACGCGGCCAACCGGAGCGGCTGGCCCTCGACATCGACGACCTCATCGCCTTGTATGTGACCGAGGGCGACACCGAAGGCGTTCGAGGGGACCTCGCCTTCGCCCAAGCCGTGCTCGAAACCGGCGGGTTCACCAACCGCGACACCACCATCAACAACTACGCCGGGATCGGCCACTACGACACCGCCCCCGCCGGCCTGGCGTTCCCCGACCCCATCACCGGGGTGCGCGCCCACATCCAGCTCCTCAAGAAGTACGCCGCGGGCAACTCCGCTCCCCTGGCCACCCCCGACGTCGCCCCCGACGCCGGGGCCGCCGCCACCACCTGGGGCGGCCTGGCCGGCACCTGGGCCAGCTCCCCGGTCTACTGGCAGTCCCTCAACGCCATATGGCAGGCGATGACCACCCATGCCGGCGCCGCCCAGGTTCCCGCCCCGGCGCAAGCGGCAAGCCTGGGATGTGCTGATCTGCTCGTCGAGGTCGCCGGTGGATACGCCCTGCCCGTCGCCCGCCGCTGGTACGACCAGCACCCCGAATGGTTCAGTCGACCCCACCACGACTACCCGGCCATCGACCTCCCCGTACCCGTCGGCACCGCCCTATACGCCATCACCGACGGGGTGATCGTGGCCACACCAACAGGAGGCCGTTGCGGCACCGGGGTCGTGCTCAACGGCGACGACCACGCCCAATACACCTACTGCCACGGGCGGACCGCCAGCACCACAGTGCGAGCCGGAGACCGGGTCCGTGCCGGCCAGCACCTGCTCGACAGCGCCTCCACCGGCAACAGCACCGGCCCCCACCTGCACCTGGCCATACTTGCCGCCGGCCAGCAGCGCTGCCCCGGGCCGCTGCTCGTCGCCATCGCCAACCAACAGCCCATCCCACCCGCGGGCCTGCCGGCCAGCGGCTGCACCAGCTGACCGCAACACCTACCGTTCATCGCCGCCATGGCCCGCTTCCACGCCGTCTACTACCGGGCACGCGACGGAACCGAACCGGTCCGCGAGTTCCTCGACGCCCTCGACGACACGACCGCCGCCGTGCTCGCCCACCAGATCGACCGGCTCAACCTGCTCAGCGACCAGATGCCCCACCTGCCGTTTCCCCACAGCTCCCAGGTCGACGGCGAGCTACGGGAACTGCGCTGCCACCACGGCCGCAGCCACTACCGCATCCTCTACCGCCGCTCCGACCGGCTCCTGATCCTGCTCCACATCTTCGCCAAACGCACCGGCAAGATCCCCGCCGCCGAGATCGCCGTCGCCCAACAACGCTGGGACGACTTCAAAGACCGCATGAACACCCAGCCTCGCACCCCACCCCGGGCCGCCGGCCACGACGCCCCCTGATCGCAAGGGTGCCGGTGTCTCAGGCCCCTCCGCTTGCGGTGGCGACGGTCGCCACCATGTCCGCCGTCGTGCAGAAGGTGGCGTCGGGGAACCGCTTTCGGGTGGCGGCCACCTTGTCGGGGGAGCCACCGGCGAAGACGATCGGGATGTGCCGGCGGCTCTTGGCCTCCCACAGCCACTCTGCTATCGCTCGACCGTGGGACGGAAGCCGGTCCAAGGAGACCACCATGACGTCGGGCAGAGGATCGGGCCGTTCGGGGCGACTCCCCTGGCGCCAATGCACCATCACCTGATGGCCGGCGTCCTCCAGCGCCCGGCGTCGCTCGGCCACTTCCTGCTCATGCCAGTGAATGAGCCAGACTCTCGCCATCGCTGGTCCTCGCTTCGACGCCGACAACCCCCTGGCTGGCCCTCAAACAACTCGCCCCCCACTGACTCGGCCCGAAGCATACCCGGCCGAAGCCCGCGGACCGGGCCGCCCGGCCACGACGCCCCCTGACACCACCAGTTAGCAGAACTGCTAACCTGCCTGCGAGGAGGTGAAACACCATGCCCCCATCGCCGACCAGCCCAGCCGGCAGCAGCGTGGCCGACCACATCAGCGACCGGCGAGCCCGCAGCGCCACCTACCGCGACACCCAGGACCGGCTGCGGCCCTTCGAGGAGATCGCCCGCATGGTCATCCTGCGCCGCGCCGAACTCGGGCTGACCCAACAGGAGCTCGCCGAGCGGATGGGCACCACCAAATCGGTGATCTCCCGCATCGAAAGCGGCCAGCACCGCACCAGCACCGAAACCCTCCGGCGGCTCGCCGAAGCCCTCGACGGTCACGCGGTGGTCGGTTTCGACTTCAACCCCGATCACAGATCCAAGCCCGAGGTTGTGCGCCTCTGACGCGGCTCGCACGCAGGATCGCCGCGGGATGAACTGGCCGAACTACGAGGTGGCCGTGGGTGACGAGCTCGCCCTCTATGCCGGTCCGGCCAGGGTGAACGGCCGGCCTGTCACCGCCAGAGTGTGGTTCCCGCTGGCCTCAACCGACCTGAGGTTGCGCTGGGAGGCGACTGGGGGAGCCGATCTCGACTTGCACATCACCGACCAGGGCGGCGTCACCCAGCAGGCAGCGCTGGAGATCGACCACCCGCACATCGGGTCGTTCAGGGTTGATGCCACAGTGAACGAGGCGACGACGTCGATCGCGGGGTCTGCTTCGACGACGACTGGTTTCGGGACGGTCGACTCTGAGGTCCTCGGGGACCGGGCCGGCTCGGCCCAGCTGGTCAGCTGCGGGTGGTTGAACCTGCCCTCGCTGGCAGCCACGCCAAGCGGATCGTCTGAGTATCCGACGGTGCTGTCGGCCTGCGGATGGAACCTGGCGCTAAGGCCGATCGAGCCATTCACCGAGCGGGTCCGGGAGTTCCGCCGGCGGGGCCATCCCGTTTATGTGTCGCACCACGGCGAGTTGACGCGAGCCGATGGACATGCCTTCTCTGCCGAGGACGCCTTGGAGACGTTGCATGCATTCCAGTTGGCGTTGTCGTTCGTGCTGGGTCGCTTCGTCGCACCGTTGGCCCCAGCCGGAGAGCGGCACGGTGAGGTCGCATGGGTGCTCGCTCCTGCGTGGTTCTGCGATGAGGGTGTGGCCAACGATGGGATCATCTGGCCACTCGACCCCGAGGATCTCACCGGTGCCGTGGCCCGAATAGTCGCCGGGCTCCTTGACGGCGCTGACGCCTCACATCATCTGCGCCACGTTCTCATGCATGCGGTCGGCTGCCACCGGGTCGGCTTCGCCGAGCAGCGTCTCCTGACCGCCCAGGCAGGCCTGGAGTTCTTCCACAACTGGCAGGGCGGAGCAGGCATAGGCGGGGCGGCGACGAGGATCAGCGGACTCCTCCAAGCCGCTGGCATCTCCACCGAGCTGCCCCCGGATTTCGATGCGCTCACCCAACTCTGTAGCGATCCGGACATCGAACGACGACCGTCGCAGACCGGGCCCGATGCGGTGGTCTGGGTCCGCAATGAGGTGACCCACCCTAAGGATCCGCGGCGGCTGTATGACATTGACCGGCTCGTCTATGAGGCGTCGGCTCTGGCCCGTGAATACCTCGAACTCCTGATCCTCCACCGGCTGGACTATCGGGGCTACTGGCGGAAGCTCTACCGGCCCGGGGCTTGGGCCTTCGAGCGCGAACGAGTCCCTTGGGCCTGAACAAACAGCCGCAGGTGAGCCATTCGGCTCGATTGGAACCCGCCAGCTACCGGCGTTGGAGGTCGAAGCGGAGTTGTTCGATGGTGTCGTCGGGGTCGCCGAGTTGGGCTTGTTGGAGGGCGGCGGCGTGTTCGCGGTAGACGGCTTCGGCACCGGCACGGTCGTCGTTGGCCAGGTGGGCGCGCATGAGAGCCTCGACCACGGTGCTGTTGAGCGGGACCGCTTGGGCGAGGCGCCGGAGAACGCCGATGGCCTCGGTGGGCTGGTCGAGTTCGAGGTACAGCTCGGCGCACGCCTGCGCGATGGTGGCGATGCGGTACTCCCAGGTGGTGCTGTGGTGTTCGAAGTCGACCCAACCAAACGAGGCACGAGCCGCGTTGGGGTAGGAGAAGGGCTTGCCGGTGACCAGATCGAGCGCCGCCCGGTAGTGGGCGACAGCACCGGCTGGCTCGAGGTCCGCGGCGGCTTGGACGTGCCAATCGAACAGCTCCAGATCGGTGCGCACACCCGGGCCGACGTCGTAGGTGCCGCTTCGGTTGGCCGGGAAGTGGTGGGAGCCGAGCGCGTCGCGGCATTCGGTCATGACGTCGCGCAGGCGTTTTCGATGTGAGGTGCCGTCAGAGCCGAACCAGCAAGCCTCCTCGAGGCGCTCGGTGGTCACCGACCGGTGCATGGCCAGGTAGGCGGCGACGGCGGTGGCCTTGGGCTTGAGCGGTTTCCCGCCTTCGACGCAGATGTCGCCGAGCAGCCGCACGAGCACCTCGTAGTCGGGGGGTTCGGCTGGGTGTGCAGCCGGATTGGAACCGCCTGGTGTGGCGGGCTCGGACCCGTTGGAGGACCCGGAATGTTCGGCCACGAGGAGGTCGATGAGGGTCTGTTCTTCGGGGCTTGCGGGGGTCACGAGCAGGCGGCACATATCGGCGAGCTCGTCGCCGTTGAGCTCCTGGGGTGGGCAGGCGATGTCGGCCGGCTCGAAGGTGAGGGTGTCGGGTTCGCAGCGGACGGTGGCACACGCCCCATCGAACGCTCCGACCACAACGACGGCAACCGTCGAGGGCAGGCTGGTGCGCAACGTGTCGTGGAGCCCGGACGGGGGTGGCTGGTCGGCGACCACGGCGAGCGGCACGAGCGCGTCGTGGTCGGGGTCGTGGGCCCGGCCGATGAACGAGTTTGGCCAGCCGTTGTCGGATAGTGCCTGGTGGGACTGGCCGGCCCAGGCGGCCACGTCGTCGGTGATGTCCTCCCAGGTGTTGACGACGGTGAGGTGTTCGAGGACGCTGACGTCCGCGTCTCCGACGAGGTCCCCGACAACGATGACCCGCAGTGTTTCGGCGAGGGGGCTGAGGGCCAGTTCGGTAAGGATGGACCGGGCAACGTCGGTGGCCACGGACTCGTCACCCGTAAGCGAGATCAACCCGTCGGTCTCGAGATCGAGGTAGAGCTGCGCGTCGTCTTCGGGTTGGCCGATGGTGACCAGCAGCGGTGCGGCGCATCGGGGTCCTTCGATGGCCTCAGGCTCTGGTGGGTCCAGGAGGGTCCAGATTGCGCCGTCGTCGGTGCTGTCCCATCCGGGTGGCGGGTCGGGGTCGGGCGGTTCGATCAGCACTTCAAGGGTGTCGTCGCTGTGTCGGACGAGTCGAGGCCGACTGGCTGAGGATCGTGCGACGAGGGAGGCGGCAAGCCAGCCGAGGACGCTCTGCAGGTCTTCGATGCGGTCCTCGTCAGCCTGGGCGACGACCGCCTGATGGAGGGCCTGGTGGTCGGCCGGGGTGGGGTTTGTGATCTGTCCGGGGTGGTCGTTGGCGAAGCGGCGACGGCGTCGGTGCAGGAGCCGCTTGAGGCCGACGCCAACGCGATGCTGGATAGTCCACCCAGGGCAACGACCGCCGGCGCGGACGCTGGCCTGTCATCGCTGCGCGGGTGCGGGGCCTGCGGGTCTGGCGGCTGCTCTGATGCCGGTTCGGTTGGCGGGGTGGGTTCGCTGTCGTCTGTCGTCGCCTCTCCGGTCTCGGGCAGCGGTGCAAAGGTGGAAGTTGGCGTGTCGGGTGCGGCCGTTTCCACCGGGGAGCGGTCAGGTGGAGGTGCCGTTCGATCATCCACGGGTGATGGCGGGGGGACGGCAGCTGGTTCAAACCCGGTGGGCGGAAGGGTGAGGATCTGGCCTGGCAGGATGAGGTCAGGGTTGCCCGGCTCCACGTAACGGCCTCGGTTCTGTTCGATCAGCTGCTGCCAGTAGGGGAGGATCTCGGTATCTGTTGGTGACCGGCCCAGATCTGTGGCGAGGCGGTGCTCGGCGATGGTCCACAAGTTGTCGCCCGGCTCGACTGCGATCGTCTCCGACACGACTGGCGGCGAGGGTACGGTCGGGTCGACGGACCCGGACGACCTGTGGTCGGCGGTGGTGGGGCCGACCGTGGCGTCGGGGGGTAGTGCGAGAAGCCAGCCGGGGCGAAGGGTGTCGTCGTTGGGAGCGACGACGGCGCCGTCGGGCTGTACCCGCCCGACGTTGAGGTCGAGGATCTCCCGCCAGCGCAGGCCGTCACCGAGGGTGCGCTCGGCGATCGCCCAGTAGCTGTCGTGGCGCTGCACGGTGACGGTGGGCAGCGCTGATGCCGGGGGCGCTTGAGGGCCGGTGCGAGTGCCGGTCGACGAGTTGGTATCGGGAGCCGTGCTCGGGACGGGTGGCGGTGCCGTGGTGGGGGCGACCGTGACGACCGGAGGTGTGAGCACCAGGGATGGGGTGGCGGCGTGTGCCCGGGCGGGTTGGAACGCGGAGGCGATCATGAGGATCCCGCCGATGAGGCGTGCGGCGGTGGCCTGGAACCCAGGGAGGACGGGTAGCCGGGTGGTGGGGCGGCCCCGGGCGGCAGCGATGATCTCGACGACGACCGCCAGGGTGAGCTGGGCCCAGGCGAGCCATGCGATGACGGCCAGGGTGTTGACGATGACCTCGTCGGCGATCCCAGAGCGGGCCCCATCAGCGAGGGCGTCGATGGAGGGGATGTTGGTCGGCAGTGGCCAACCGGCTCCGACGATCAGCACGGCGGGCACCCCGGCGACCAGTCCCACGGTGAGCGAGAGTGACAGCAGGGCGCGGCTGATGCGGGGGAGGCGATGGTGGGTCATGGTTGGGCCTCGTCGACGGCGGTGGCGGTCTGGCGAACGGTGATGACCCGGTCCGGTCCGGGAAGGATGAGCATCGGTTGGGTGCGGGTGGCGGTGACGGTGATCGACGCGCGAGACACAACGGCGCTTCCGGCGAGTCCGACACGCTCGAGGTAGTCGAGCGCGGCCGACCGGGCGGCGTCGGGGTCCAGGCGCGGCTCACCGGTGGCGCGGAGCTGAGCCAGGTCGATCTGTTGGGCGCCGGCGCGGGCGGCTCGTTCGGCGGCATGGCGAGTGGCGTTGTGGGCGGTGATGACTCGACCTCCGTCGTAGGCCATGCCAGCGACCAGGACGAGGGCAGTCGCGACGACGGCGACGAACGCGGTGATCGCGCCCCGGTCGTCGCTCACGGGGCGCCGCTCCGGTAGATGTCGATTACCTCCACCGCGGTGGCCCTGAACGTCCGGCGGCCGGGCACCCCCAGGAGGGTGACATCGGCCATCGAGGCTTCGCAGTTGACGGTCACGCTGACGGTGCCCCCGGGGACGAACCGGGAGGTGTCCACCTCGACGGTGAGATCGGTGCATCGCAAGCCGGCGGCGCTGAGATTGTCGGCGGCGGCCTGACGGGCGTCCGCGGTGGCGTCGGCGGGCCGCTGGCGCAGCGACGCGGCGCGGGCAGCTGCCGTCGCTGCGCGCTCGACGTTGCCGTCGGCTTCGGCGATCCTGCCGGCGTACACGACCAGCAGCATCAGGAACAGCAGGGCCGGGGCGATCACGGCCACTTCGACCGCGACTGATCCCCGGTCGGCGCGGACGACGGGACGCCCGGTCATCGTTCCGGTTCCGGGATGAATCGCTCGACCGGGGCGGCACTGCGGGCGGTCACCGACCAGTTGAAGCCGGGAACAAGGCGAGGCGCGTCGCCGTGCACCTCGGCGGTGACCAGGGTGGGCTTCCAGGTCACCGACACGGTGACGTTGGCGAGGTTGCCGGCCTGCGCGAGGTAGCTCCGCGCGGCGTCCTCGCCGAGCCGGGCGTCTCCGTCGGGCACCCGCGCCGTCGCTACGGCTTCGGCGGCGGCGGCGTTGGCGACCTGCTTGGCGTGCCACCACAGTCCGTACTGGACGATGAGCATGATCCAGAACAGGACGACAGGGAAGAGAATGGCGACCTGGATTGTCGTCACACCGGTCTCGTCGTGTCGCCGCTGGCCCATCGGTTCATCCGGCGGGCTGCTCGGGTGTTGGGATGCTGTCGGCGTTGTTCTTGGCTGCCGTGTAGATGATGCCCAGCACAACGATCGCCGCCCCGACGAGCAGGAAGGTGATCACCGCGACCTCGGTGGTGGTGAGGCCCCGTTCGTCCCGGGAATTGATGCCGAGCCGGGCGCAGCAGTAGGCGATCAGGAAACGGGGGTCGATGATGTGCATGACTTCTCCTTTGTGGTGTGGGTCTGGTCTTCAGGGCTGGGGCCCGCTGACCGTGGTGATCTGGATGACGGCCGGGTAGGCGATAAAGACGAGGAAACCGAACAGCAGAACCGCCACGGGAACGGTCATGCGCTCGGTGGCCGCTTCGGCGGCGGCCTCGGTCTCTGCGATCTGATGGCCGCGCAGCGTGTCTGCCTTGGCGGCGAGCGAGGCGCGGATGCGGGCGCCGTGCGAGCCCGCGAGGGAGACGCTGGCAGCCAGCACGGCCAGCTCGTGGATGCCCAAGCGGTCGTCCAGCTGGGCGAAGGTGTCCCACGGGGACTGGCCGGTCAGCCGGGCTCGGCGCAGCTCGGCGCGAATGGTCCGATACCCCCAACCGTCACCGGCCTCGGCGGCGGCGTGCAGGGCGGTCTCGATTCCTGCCCCACCGGCCAAGAGAACGTTGACCAGGTCCAGGTAGGACGACAACGTGTGACGAAAGGCCCGGCGACGTTTGTCGGCTTCGTCGCGGAGCACCAGGTCGGGTAGGACGAATCCGCCCCCCGCGGTAGCCAGCGAGAGCGCCGCCACCCCGCCGAGGGGCAGCGCAAGCCCGGCCGAGACCATTCCGGCCGCGGCCAGGTTCGGGATCAGCAGACCAGCGGATGCGCCAAGGAGCTTGTCGAAGGCGTGCCGTTCGGGAGTGCGACCGACGAGTTCGAGCTCTTGGCGGTAACGGTTGGGATCAGCGCCGAGAGCTTCGACGATACGGCGGACCATCGGCCCCGCCCGAGCGGTCAGTGATGCCCGAGCCGAACTGCTTGAGATCACCGGCACGCCGGGCCGGGCGAGCCGCCCCAAGACCTCGTCGAGATCCGGAGGACGGGGGGCGACGGCGCGCCAGCAGAGCAGCAGGCCTGTAGCCGCGCCCGCCCCTAGCACGGCCATCACGACGAGGGTCATCGGTCCTGCTCCACGGTGGAGGGTCCGCCGGCGCGGGCGGTGAACCGCTCGGGCTGTTCGATCTCAGCCATTCGTGTGAGCAGCCAGCCGCCGGCAGTGAAAATTCCGATGACCACAGCCAGGACAAGCTGCCCGCCCGGGCTGTCGTAGACCTCGAGGTAGCTGCGATTGACTACGGCCAGGAACAGAACCGCTGCTACGACGACTCCGACAATGACCTTGGTTGCTGTCCTCACTCGGGTGCGGCCCACCTCCACCCGGATCCGCATCCGGGCCTCGCCCCGTGTGGCGTCCGCCAGCCGGCACAGCAGGCTGGACAGGTCGGCGGCTTCCATGCGGGAGGCGATCACCAGCGCGGCCACCACCAGGTCCCCGGAGGGGTGATCGAGGTCCTCGCCGAAGGCGACCAGCGCGTCAGACAGCCGGTGGTGATCGAGGCGGCGGACCAGGGTATGGACCTCGGCTGCGATGGGCTTCGGGGCGACCGGGGCGGTCGCGGCGACGGCCTCCTCGAGGCCGGAGGCTGCGGCGATCGAGTCGCGGATCATCTCAGTCCAGGATGCGATCGCCTCAGTGCGGTCGATGACACGTTGGCGTGCCGCCTTGCCACCCAGGAGCCGGGGTAGCACGACGGTGGCCGCCGCCGCGCCGACGCCGCCGACCACCCAGCCGGTCACCGCCACGGCGAGCAGGGCGGCCGCCAGTGCGGCGGCCGCCCGGGGCAGCAGGGAGCTGCGGGTTACGCGTTCGACGGCTCGCGACGGCTGGTCGAAGAGCTGCCGGCCGGTCAGCCCCGCCACCGCGAGCAGCAGCCCCAAGCCGGAGGTAGCCGCGAAACCGGCGAAGACCGCGGTACTCACCTCCACCACCCCTGGGCGGTAGCGCACAGCGCGCTATCGAAGCCGTGCGCCTCGATTGCGGCGGCGAACTCGGGCGTGGGCGGAGCAGCCGGCACACCGGCGCCGGTGTGATCCGGACGCCACAGTTCGTTGGAGACCACGTGGCCGCCCTCGACCGTCCCGGTCACTTGGCGGACACTCGTAATGCGACGGATCCCCCGAACCCAACCGAGGTGCACGATCAGATCGACGGCGTTGGCAACCAGGAGGTTTGTCACCTCGGGTACGAGTCGCTCGGGCGTCATGGCCGCGTACATGGCAAGCCGGCCGAAGACCCCCTTGGAGGAGTCGGCGTGGATCGAGCACATCGATCCGTCGTTGCCCTGGCTCATGGCCAACAGCATCGGGAGGACTTCCGCGCCGCGGACCTCGCCGACGATGACCCGCTGGGGGTCCATGCGTAACGCCGAGCGGACAAGTGCCGCGAGTGTGAACGCGCCGACCCCTTCGGTGTTGGCCTCCCGGGCCTCGAGGGTTTCGTGGTCAGGATGCAGGTGCTCGAACCGCTCCAGGCCGATCTCGAGGGAGTCCTCGATGGTGATGAGTCGCTCGTCCGGGGGGATCTCGTTGATCAGGCAGCGCAGCGTGGTGGTCTTGCCGGTACCGGTGCCGCCGGCGACGATGATGTTGGCCCGGGCCTGTACCGCCGCGGACATGAAGCTGGCCAGGAGTTCGTCGCACACGCCGAGGTCGACGAGCTGGTACAGCCGGTGGATGTCGAAGTCGTGTCGGCGGATGGTGACCGTCGGCCGACCCGAGACGGCCATCAAGGCGTGGAGCCGGTCACCGTTGGGAAGCTGCAGGTTGAGTTCGGGGTGGGCGTGGTCCCAGCGGCGTTCGCTCCGGCCAAGTCGGCGGGCCGCGGTGGCGATCAGCTCGATGAGCTCGTCGTCGGAGTCGGCGACCGCCGGTCCCCGAACCTTGGTGCCGTCCCGCAAGTTGAGCCAGACCCGGTGTGCCCCGGAGATGTGGATGTCCCGGATCTGCGGATCGTCAAGGAGGGGCTGGAGACGGGCCAGGCCGTGGAGCCGGTCCAGGACTGCCGCGGCGACGCGGGCTTCTGCTTGTTCGTCGAGGGGCTCACGGCCGTCGGTGTAGGCCCGGGCGGCGAGGCGTCGGAGCTCGTCGGCGATCAGTTTTCGGGCCAGCGCACGCTCGTCGGCTGGGGTCAGACGGCCGCGCCCCGCTTGTTCGTGGGCAACGTGAGCCGAGGTGAGCGCCTCACCGACGCTGCGGTGAAGGCTGTTGATCAGTTCGGGGTCGAGGCCGTCCCCGTTCCAGGTCCCGGGGGGCGCCGTCGCCTGGCTCATGATCCGAGCTCCTCGAGCGTGCGGTCACCATGGACCGCGCGGGCAAGGGCGAGAGCTCCGCGTGCCAGTCGCGACCGCCGCAGGCGACCGGCCGGAGCGCCGCCATGACACAGCGCTTCAGCGACGGGCCGATCCTCCGGCAGCGACCCGATGATCGGGACCTCCATGGTCCGTTCGATGTCGGCGGCTCGGTACGGGCCGTCTCCGGCGAGCACGATTCCCAGCACCCCACGGACGGTTGGGCGCAGGACCGGCAGCAGGTGGGTCAGTGCGACCAACTGTTCGGCGACGGGTCGAACAACCAGGCCGAGCACATCAGACGCCGTGACTATCGGGCGCGGCATGCGCACCCGGCCGGCGTCGACGACGGCAACACCGTCGGCAGCAAGCAACCTTCGGGTGATCCGCTCGCCGGCGGTCCGCCACAGTGCCGCGCTCGCTGCCGGTGCGTCCGGGCCCACCATCACGGCAACCCCGCCGGCCTCCTGGGCGTGCGGCCGCCAATCCTCGCCGGTCTCGGCAGCCGCGGCCGCGAACGTGATGAGACCCGGCTCGCGGCCCAGGCCGTAGCGGACCGCGAGCACCCCGCCGTCGAGGTCGCCTTCCACGACGACCGCTCCCTCTATCGCCGCGCCAAGCAGCACCGCGGCGGTCGTGACCCCGGGAGAGCCACGCACCGAGGCCAAGGTCAGGATCCTCATGGCGCCACCAGCACCAACCGCAGGCCTGTCACACCAGCGGAAGCGGCGACCACCTCGGCGTCAGCCCGGGCGGCCAGGATCGACACCAACAGCCGGTCGCCGGTCAACTCCTCGACCGCGAACACCGTGGCATCACGAGCAAGCACGCGGGGAGCCGCGTCGAGGTCAGCCGCCTCGGCGGCACGAACCACGTTGACCCTGTCACCGGGAGCGAGCCCGCGAGCCGGATAGGCGCCGGGGTCGAGGGCGAGACCGACCACCCCGTCGCTGGCACGGACCGTGACCGGTTCGGCTACCAACGACGGGGTCATCAGCGTGCCTTCGGCCAAGTCCACCAAGGCCACCCGGCCCACCAGCTGGCTGGCCTCGGAGGGGTCGAGGCGGACGAGCGCGCCGTCGTCGGACACGTACACCGTCCGCAGGTCCCCGGGCTCAACGACCTGACCGCGCTGGAGGTGCGATGCCGCGGCCAAGGCGGGCACCTTCTGGACAGCGCTGAGATGCCACAGGACGGCGCCCAACGCGAACAGGACCGTGACCAGCAACCCGACCATCAGCTCGGGGACACGTACCCGCCGCGCGGCAGGCCGCACCTCGAGCCCAGCGCGCCGCCGGTGCCCGTTGGAGGTCGTCGCTGGCGAGGTTGAGGTCGACGTCGCCATGGGATCTCAAGCTCCTCTCGTCCCGATCGCCTGAATCTCCCCGACCTCCACGTCCCGGAACGAGGTGCGCGAAATCGGCGGGAGGCTGCCGCCCGCACCCGGTGCGTTGGAGGTCCACGAGATCTCCAGGGTGACCGTCGGCTGCAGCCGGAAGGTTCCCTGCGGGGTTGTCGCCGACGACCGCCGGTAGGTGTGAGTGCAGTCGCTGGCACCCTCGGGCATGCCCGGACGCCACGCCGTTCCCGGACCACGACAATCCACACGGTCGCCGTCGCCGGTGTCCCATGTAGTTGCCACTGGGGTGGCCCGCACGGTCGACCACACTCGACCCGCTCGGGCCGTTGCCTCATAGGGTCGCCACCAGCCCTGCTCCACCCAGAGCCAGGTGGGCACACCCACGTAGAGCCGCCCATTCTCCGACGGGCTGGTGTGGAAGGTCGGGCCGTCGATGCCCACCGACGCCAACGCGTCGACCGCCAGCTGCGACGGGTCCACCGCCTCGCCCTCGGGCACCAGGGCGAAGCCGTTGATGGGGACGATCCCCTGATCGGGGCACCAGTACTCCAGCCAGCGACCGGTCTCGGAGTGCAGCCTGGTGAAGTCGACGTCGTAGATCGCGAACTCGAAATCGTCACCGATCACCACGCGCCAACGGCACTGATCCTCGCCCGTGCCGGCCGCGGGGACCTCGCGGACCTCCACGTCTTTGGCGACCGCGGTCGGGTCGCCGTCGTTGTCCACGAACGCGTCCGCACCGTCGTCAGCCCACACCGACGGTGCGGCGCCCGAGATCACAACGGTGACGACCAGCGCGGCGATCAGCGGGCGCCGGCGCATCCCGCTACCCCTTCCCATTCCTGGACGACGCTCGCCCGCTGCAGCTTCCACAGGCCGTCGACCTTGACCATCACGGCCAGGACGTTGCGGGTCACGACCGAGTCGTCGACCACCTCGCCGGTGGCCACCCGGTAGACGACGCCGTCGTTGACGAAGCAGTCCTGCAGTTCGGCGCGGTCACCGCTTCGGGACACAACGGTCACGATGTGCTCGGTCCGGGAAGGCTCAGCAGCCCGTAGCGCCAACCCTTCCTCGCGCCGCCGGCGGGTCTCGGCGATGACCGTCTGGAGCTGTTCGCCGGTGGCGAACTCTGCCAGCGCGGGGTCGTCCGGATCAGGCGTGCCGCTGTTGGCGGCAAGACGAGCGTCCCAGAACCCGAGGTACCGGGCGACGATCTCTTCCTCTGCCGGGACCGCTGTGGTGCTGGTCGCCGGCGAGGTCGTCTCGGGCCCTGTGCCCGACGTAGCACCGGACGTTGACGGGACCGAGGAGGTGGTGGTGGGCGTCGGCGTCGCCGAGTCGCTTCCCGCGCAGGATGCCGCCAGCAGGCCGAGCCCAGCCACGACTACCGCGAGACATAGTCCCCGTCGTGTTGCGGGTCCGGAAGCGTCGCACCTGGCCACGATCTCGCCTCCTCGTCCGGGACGGCCCTTTCCGCTGACGCCAGCGTGGCTGCTGGGCGGGTCGACCGCTGTGTCACCGCCGAGGCGGCCGCGCGGGCCTGAGGAGAGGTGGTCCGTCCCGTGACGGTCAGACGGACGAGACCGGACACCTACGTGTCGGTGCCAGTCGCAACGATACCGAAGAATGGCGCCTTCTGCTCGGGAGCGACATTCGTTAGACACCGGTCGAACCGGTCGGAGGTTCAGCTTGCCCACGCGACCTGGCGGAGGCGGGCCTCTGCTCGCCACCGGCGATGCCAGAGCACCTTGACCGGCAGGTGCTGTTCGGCGGCCAGATCGGACATGGACTCGCCCCAGGCACGGCTGCGAACGACGGTGTCAAGCGCAGCTTCGGACACACCGTGTCGGCGGCCGGCTTCGAGCAGGTCCGACAGGTAGGCGCGGGTGACGATCAGGTTCTCCGGGGACGGCACCTGGGGATCACCGGCGACGGTGAGGTCGACCGTGTCTGGGTGGTGGTGCTGACGGTTGTAGCGCTTGCGGACATCGAGCAGGACGTTCCCGGCGATCGAGCCGGGACGCTGCGCCGGGTAGGTGCGGATGCGTTCCCACGCGAGGCTGATCAGCTCGTCGGCGGCGTTGGCATCACGGCCGATGCTGTTCGCGAGGTTGCAGAGCCCACCCAGGATCGCCTGGAGCAGTGTGCGGGCCGCCATGGTGTCGACTGGCGCGAGCTCGGCGAGCACGCGGCGAACCTGGGGGCCGGTCGCTGGGTCGTGGCCCAGATCGAGGAGATCGTTGAGGTCACGGGCCGGCCCCAGCAGCGGACGGGTGGCCTTCCACCGCATGACCGCTCGCCGGGCAGCGGGCGAGCCGGCGAGATGAGCCCACTCGTGGTTCAAGACGCTGAGAATGTGTGCCATGGGAACCCTCCTGGTGTCGTTTGGCACCAGCAGGGTCCGGGGCGCGCCTCCCGCCGAACGTCCCGTCGGACCTCCCGTTTCGGCACCTTGTTGGCAGTTCGTGCCGCTGATCACCCCGACGGTGTCCCGGCACACCTCCCATTCGGCCCACCTGACAGCTCCGGTGGGCGCCACGGCGCGCGCTCGAGGCCGACCCGAGGGCCTACCGGGGCATGGAACGAGATGACCTGTTGTGGTTCACTCCGGTCGACCATCCGGACCCGCGGGTCCAGCGTGTGGGCTTCGATCTGGACGACCCCTACGTGGAGCAGTGCTGGTCTGCGGTGATCGGGCCGAGCTCGGTGCTGTTGCTGCGTCGACTACCGGTGCTGTGGGTTGCCGAGGTCCCCGCCCGCATCGCCGCCAGCGAGCTGTCCCAGTCGATCGGATTGGGTGCCGGCGTCGGTGAGCGGAGCCGGCTCGCCAACACGCTGGACCGGGTGGTCCGGTTCGGTCTGGCCCGACCTGCCACCGACAGCACCGGGCTCGACGTGTACCGGCAGGTGCCTCCCCTGAGCCCCCGCCAGGTCCAGCGCAGCTCAACCTGGACCCGAACCACCCACGAGCGGCTCTTCGCCGCCCACCTCCAGGACCTGGCCGGGCGGGGCGACCTTGCAGGCACGGTGGCGTCCCTGCGCGCCCGGATGGACCGCCTCGAGAACACCCGGGCCCGGTCCCTGGGAACCCTCGGCCGATGACCCCGACGCACCAACGGGAGGCTTCGGCGCACCGGGTCGTCGGCACCGGCGCGGTCGGCGCGGAACGGCAGGTCCGGCGCGCACACACTTGCAGGTTCCCCTCCGGGGAACCTGCCCGGCCTCCCGCGGACGCACAGCCGTGAGGTTCACGGTCACTCCGCTGGGCGGTGCCCGCTCCGATACGGCCCGGGTGGTCGATGCCATCGTCCGCTACCTGCAACCGCCCCCGGCACCAGCCCCGGCCCCGCCGAGGGTCACCGATCCGAGCGAGGTGGAAGGGCCGGCCGCCTACTACGCCGACCAGGCCAACGAACCCGGCCGCTGGCTAGGCCGCGGAGCCCGGGCGGCGGGGCTGGCCGGGCACGTGAACCGCTCCGCGTTCGCCTCGGTGCTCTCGGGCCGTGACCCCCACAGCGGTGAACGGCTCATCACCGCCCAGGGCTCAGCCAGGCGTCGCCCGACCCTGGGAGTGGGTGCGCCCACCCGCCTCGACAGCGACGGTGCCGCCCTGTACGGCCCGGCGGACGCGGCCGCGGCACTGGGCGTCTCTGCCCGTGAGATCAAGCGGATGCTGCAGGTGGGGTCGGCCATCGCGGTCGCCTCCTGGTTGACCGCGGTTGTGGGTACGGCCACCGCGCCGCCCGCCGCCGGACAGAGGGCCGTCACACCTCCCGGCGGACCTCCCGTCACACCTCCCGGCGGGAACGGAGGGCTGGGTCGGGTCCTCGGCCAGCCCGGTGGTTCCTACCTGGTTCCGGTCATGAGCCCGGACGGGTCCCGCTGGGTGCGGCAGACCGAGCTGAGCCGGTGCCAGGCCGCCCGTGCCGAGGGGCCCGATGCCGAGACGATCCGGTCGTTGGGTGACCCTGGCGATCAGCTCAGCTTGGCCGAGGCGGCCCGGCTGGTTGGGGTCACGACCCGGTACCTGCGACGTCTGGCCCGCTACTGGGAAGCCAACCAGGCTCGGATCGAGGCGGCCGTGGCGGCGGGCCGCCGTCCCCGCCGGGCGTTCCTGGCCGCCCACCGGGGCACCGGGGCCCGCTGGCTGGTCACCCGCCAACGGCTGGTCGAGTTCATCGAACGACGCCGACCGCCGGCGGTTCGCGTCGGCTATGACCTGACGCTGACCACCGAGAAGTCCCTGGGTGTGCTCGCCCTGCTGTCGGACCCGCCGGTGCGTGACGTGGTGCTGGGCGCGATCCAGGCCGGTAACGATTGGGCGATGGGCTGGCTGGAGGACACCGCCGCCGCGGGACGTCTCAACGGCAAAACGGTGAAAGCCCACGGGTGGATGGTGGCGTCGTTCCGGCACCTGACCTCGCGGGCGCTGGACCCGTTTCCCCATCATCACAACGTCGTGGCCAACACCGTCCGCCTCGCCGACGGTACCCATCGGGCCCTGGACGCCCGGGGCCTGTACCGGCACGCCCAGGCCGCCTCGGCGTTGGCCACCGCCGAGATGCGCCACCAGCTCAGCGGCCGTCTCGGGGTGCGGTGGCGGCCCGGTCGCAGCGGCGGGTGGGAGGTCGCCGGGATCGGTGACCGGGTGATCGCCGAGTTCTCCCAGCGACGCAACGAGATCGACGAAGCGCTCATCGAGCTCGAAGAGGCCATCGGCCGGGGCGCCCACCCGGCCGAGATCGAACACGTCGTGCTGCGCACCCGCCCGGCCAAGAACCACACCCCCGCGGGGGTGCTGGTCGACACCTGGCGGGAGCGGGCAACCCGCTGCGGTCTCGATCCCGACGGGTTAGCCGGACTGTGTGCGGGCCCGCCGCCCCGTCAGGTCGTGGACACCGACGCGTTGTTCGCGTCGCTGGCCGGCCCAGAGGGGATCTGTGCGGGCGGGTCGGTGTTCACCCGAGCCCAGGCGATGGCCGCGCTGGCCAACCATCCCATCGACAGCACCGACGGGCCCGCCCAGCCCCTGCTGGGCGGCGCCGACCAGCTCCTCGAGTTCACCGACGCGTTCTTGGCCTGCCCGCACGTGGTGCGCCTCACCGACGGCGACGACCCGCTCTATGGCACCCGGGAGATGCTCGCGGTCCAAGGCCGGATCGTGGACCGGTACCGGGCCGGTCTGCACCGGGGCGCCCACCTGGTCGGTGACAGCCAGCTGGCCGACACGTTGGCCGCCCATGCCCATCTCAGCGAAGAACAACGCCGACTGGTCACCGCCTGGTGCCAGAGCGGCCACCGGATCCAGGCCGCCATCGGCCGGGCCGGCGCCGGGAAGACCACCACCGTGGCCGCCTGCGCCCAAGCCTGGGCGGCCGCGGGCTACCGGGTCGTCGGCGCCGCCGTCAAAGGCGAGGCCACCCGCACCCTGGCCGCCGCCACCGGGATCGACTGTGAGACGGTCGCCTGGTACCTCGCCCACCCCGACCCGGCCCGGACACCCCTGGACGCCCGCACCATCCTGGTCGTCGACGAGGCCTCCACCCTGGCCGACCGGGACCTGGACGCCCTCATCGGCATGGCCGCCGCCACCGGCGCCAGTCTGCGGCTCATCGGCGACCCCGCCCAGCACGGCGCCATCGCCGCCGGAGGCATGTTCCGGGTCCTGTGCGACCAGCACCCCCACCACACCCCCGAGCTGACCAGCAGCCACCGGCTCACCAACCCCCACGATGCCGCCGCCGCCCACGCCCTTCGCGACGGCCACATCGACGCTGCCCTGGACCATCTGGCCGCCGCCGGGCACCTGCATGTCGTCGCCGACGACCTCGCCCTGTACCGGCATATCCTGGGACGCTGGTGGGACGCCCACCGCCGCGGCCAGGACCATCCCATGGTCGACCGGCGCAACCGCACCCGCCACCAGCTCAACCGGCTCGCCCACCTGCTGCGCTGGGTTCACGGCGAACTCGGCCCCCAAAGCCTGCCCGCCAGCGCCAACCGCCGGTTCGCGGTCGGCGACCGGGTCTGCGCCCGAGCCCCCAACCGGCACCTTCACGTCCCCGGCGACCCCCACGCCTACGTGCGCAACGGGGCGCTCGGCACCATCACCGCCATCGGCCAGGACACCACCAGCCCCGATCGCGACACCCTCACCGTCGACTTCGACGGCATCGGCCCCATCGAAGTGCCCCGCAGCTTCTTCGACCACCACCTGATGCCCTCAGGCCGCCGAGACGCCGGAATCGACCACGCCTACGCCCTCACCAGCTACGCCGTCCAAGGCGCCACCCACCCGGTCTCCACCAGCCGCATCGACCCCACCGCCACCCGCGCCGAAGCCTACGTCGACATCACCCGAGGCCGGCACGCCAACCACCTGTACCTCACCACCGGCGTCGACCCCCTCGACGGCGAAACCCTCCCCCGCATCCCCCCAGCACCCGCCGATGTGGCCGTCGCCGACCGGCTGGCCCGGTCCACCAGCGAAATCACCGCCTGGGAACTCACCCACCCCGGCCCCCGGACCACCGGCCCCGGTCTCAGCCGCTGAACCTCCCGGCCGCGAAGTCACCGCCCACCCGGAGGCCTACCCCCACGAGCCCGCACAGGAGACACCCCATGCCCACCACCCCCACCACCCAGGCCGAAGTGCTCACCATCGAAGAAGCCGCCGCCATCCTGCGCATCAGCCGCAACGCCGCCTACGCCGCCGCCCGCCAATGGCGCCACACCGGCGGCAAAACCGGGCTGCCCTGCATCGAAATCGGCCGCACCCTGCGCGTCCCCCGCCACCAGCTCGACCAGCTCCTCGGCCACCATCCCCACCACCAGCCGGACTGAGCAGAACCGGCCAACCGAGGGTCTCGCTGCGGCTTGCTGGTGACCCCGGGCTGGCAGGCTCGAGCTGGCCCAACGGCAGCGCCTCGGCAGGACACGGGAACGACCGGGCGCGAGCCGACGTGCGACCGTGTGGCCGCTCTCAGATGCCCGTCGTCGGCATTCCGCGGGCGTCCTCGACGCGGACCGCCTCGTGGAAGCCGGCGGACTGCTTCCAGGCAACCTGGCCCTGGAGCCCCTTGAGCACCGCGATCTCGCCGCCGTGAATGCGCACATGATGGGTGCCGTGCAGCTCGATGAGCTCACGGCCTTCCCACATCCCAAGCCCCGCCCGGGTCATGTCGATCGGTTTGTCGAGATGCTCCAGTGTGAGTTCCTCTAGCCAGTTCTCCACGTCGGCGTGAACAGCCCGGCCGTAGTCGCGTAGCCGGGCCCAGTCCACCGCACTATGACGGACCCACCGGTCGAACGCGTCGGGTTCGTAGGCGCCCGGCTGGCCAACCTGGCCGCCGAAGGTCTCCTCGACCAGCGGCACCCGGTCGAACACGAGGCGTCGAACTTCAACGTCGGCGTTGATCACCACGTGCAAGTAGGTCGCACCGATCGAGTTCGCTGTGCCCGGAGGCCACCAGTTGGCCTGTTCGGCGGTGACGTCAGCGACGGTGCCCTCAAACCAGCGCCACGCCTGCCGAGCCTGATCGCGCAGAACCGTGAGTTCGGTTCGACCAGCGGTGTCGGCCATCACGGGCATTCTGGCACGACCGGGACCGGCACCGGCTCAGCCCGGGAGTCCCCGCGATGGACACCGCGGCGCGGACCGTGCTGCACATTCGAGGTCAAGAGCCGTTCCGCCGGCGCCGGTCGAGGAGTTCGGCGAAGGTCCCGGCGGCGTGGGCCTGCATGCCGGGCAGGACGTGCTGGTAGACGTTCATGGTGAACGCCACGTTGGCGTGCCCCAGGCGTTCGGAGACGACCTTGACCGGCACCCCGGCCCGCAGCAGCAGGCTGGCGTGGGTGTGGCGCAGGTCGTGCAGCGAGATGGCCGGCACATCCAGGCGGGCGACGGTGCGGTCGAAGATCTGGCTGAACACATCCGGGTGCACCCAGGAGCCGTCGGCCTTGACGAACACCAGCTCGTCGGGCTCCGGCGGGGTCCCGTCGCGTTCGACGGTGCGCACCTGGCGCCAGTGGGCCAGCAGTCCGCACACGCCCGGGTCGATGTCGATGCTGCGCCGGGCGGTGCTGGTCTTCACGTCGGTGACCGACACCTCGTAGGCGACCGACACCAGGGCTTGGCGCACCGAGATCCGCCCCGCCGCCAGGTCCACATCGGCCCAGCGCAGGCCAAGGATCTCGCCCCGGCGCATCCCGGTGTGGGCGGCCAGCACGAACGCCGGGGCCAACCGGTGCGAGCCGATCGCGTCCAAGAACACCACCAGCTGATCGGCGTCCCAGGCTTTGACCTCGGCCCGTTTCCGAGACGACGTCGACGGCGGGTCGGCGAGCGCCACCGGGTTGCGGACGACCAGCCCCTTGCGGGCCGCATCCCCGAGCGCCTTGTTGAGCATCACGTGGATGTTGCGCACCGTCTTGGGAGCCAGACCCCGGGAGCTGCCGGGACGTCGGCTGCCGTTGGTGAGCAGGTCGGCGTAGAACACGTCCAGGTCGCTGGGGTCCAGCCGGTCCAGCGGACAGCAGCCCAGGGCGGGGATGACGTGCAGGTCGATGGTGCGCCGGTACGAGTCGAACGTGGATGGGCGCAGCCGGGTCCGCTGGACCGGCAACCACCGTCCGGTCAGGTACTCGGCCAGGGTGATCTTCTCGGTCGCTACCGGCTCGCCCCGGTGGGCTCGCTGCACCAGTTCGGCCACGAGCCGCTCGGCGTCGGCTCGGCGGGTGCCGGCCTGCACCCACCGGCGCCGGTACTTGCCGGTTGCCGGGTCGATGCCGTCATAGACGACCGCGTACCACTTCTTGCCCTTCTTCTGGACCGAGCCCCGCATCAGCGTCCCCTTCGGATCCGACCGAACGGGGACGCCAGCCCCACACCACTGGTGGCGGTCCTGGGACGTCCTACCGGGACCGCCGAGGGCGACACCGATGGTAGCGGTCCCCAACCCGAAGATCGACCGACCCCCACCGCGACGGTCCTGGCCCCCGGGCCAGCGGCGAGCTCGACGGTCCCGGCCGGATGGCCGGCGGGTGTCGTCGCGTCCCTTCCCGTGACAGCCCATGGCGGCCGGTCCCGGCCCGCACAGTAGAAAAAACAGTAGAAATCTGGGTGGCCGGGCATGGAAGAGGCCCTCCTCGATGTGTCGAAAAGGGCCTCTGACCTGGGGTTTTAGTTGGTGGCGGGGGCAGGATTTGAACCTGCGACCTTCGGGTTATGAGCCCGACGAGCTACCAGACTGCTCCACCCCGCGGCCCACGACGATAGCGGCCGCGCCCCCCGACGCCAACCGGGCCCGGGTTCGACACGGCGGGCCCGACCGGCGAGCATCGGGCGCCGTGACCGAGCCCGCCCTCACCCCCGACCTGGTCAACGCCACCATCGCCGAGTTGTGGGGCGCCACCCGCCACCGCTGCGTCGAGGTGTCCCCCACCCACGCCGTCGCCAGCGTCGAGATCGACCAGACCAACCTCCGCCCCGGCGGCTACGTGAGCGGCCCCACCCAGTTCGGCCTCGTCGACGCCGCCTTGTGGTACCTGACCTTCGGTGCCCTCGACCGGGTCGAACCCATGGCACTCACCTCGGAGCTCTCCATCCGCTTCCTGCGTCCCGCCGTCGGCCGGGTCCTGTGGGCCCGGGCCGAGCTCGACAGGGCGGGGCGCACCGCCGTCGTCGGCACCGTGCGCTGCTGGATGGACGACGCCCACGACCGCCCCGTCTCCACCGCCCAGGGCACCTACACCCTGCCCCGCCCCTGACACGGCCGCCGGGGCACCCGCCCGAGTGTCGACCCGCCGGGGCACCCGCCCGAGTGACGGGGGTCCCTGATTTCGGTCCACGTTGTATGGGTCTGATTCCCGAAGGATGGGAGGATGACCGGGATGAAGCGACGCCGGCACACGCCAGAGCAGGCGGTCCGCAAGGTCCGTGAAGGCGAGCGGATGCTCAACGCCGGCTCGGATCTGGCCGAAGTGCTGCGGGCCTTGGAGATCACCGAGTCGACCTGGAACCGATGGCGCAACCAATACGGCGGCATGAAAGCCAACGACGCCCGCCGGCTCAAGGAGCTCGAGGCTGAGAACGCCCGGTTGAAGAAGCTCCTCGCTGAAGCGGAGCTGGACAAGGCGATGCTCAAGGACCTCGCGGAGGGAAAATGGTGACCCCGGACCGTCGCCGGATCGCCGTGGGGCGGCTCCAGGATCGGTTCGGGGTGTCTGAACGGCGGGCGTGTCGTGTGGTGGGTCAGCACCGTTCGACCCAGCGACGACCGAAGGCCGAACCCGACGATGCCGAGACCGAGTTTCGGGAGTGGCTGCGTGACTTCGCTCGGGCTCATCCCCGGTGGGGGTGGCGCAAGGCCCACCACGTCGCCGCAGCCGATGGTCTGGCGACGAACCCCAAGCGGACTCGGCGGTTGTGGCGTGATGAGGGTCTGCAGCGGCCCCCTCAGCGGCGCTGCAAGCGACGCCGTCTGAGGGATGGCACCGCGGCCAGGTTGCGGGCCGAGTGCCCGAGCCATGTGTGGGCGCTGGACTTCCAGTTCGATGAGACCGCGCAGCGGCGTCGGTTGAAGCTGTTGAACGTGGTGGATGAGTTCACCAGGGAATGCCTGGCGATCGAGGTCGCCCATTCCATCGGCGCTGACCACGTCA
>RFFY01000192.1 GCA_003697065.1 Actinomyces sp.
CCGACGACGCTGACCCGGTCGGGGACGCCGAGGCCGAGGTCGTCGAGACGGTCGAGCACGCCCGTGGCCACGATGTCGTTGAAGGCGAACACGGCGGTGGGAGGGTCGTCGTCGGCGAGCAGTTCGTCGACGGCGGCCGCGGCGACGGAGTCGTCGTCACCACCGGTCGCGACGACGGCCCGGTCGGCGAGCCCGGCGGCGTCCATGGCGGCCAGGTACCCCTGGCGGCGTTCGGTGGCCGAGACGTTGCGGCCCCCGTCGATATGGGCGATGCGGCGGTGGCCGAGGCGGACGAGGTGCTCGACGACGAAGGCGGCGCCGAGACGGTCGTCGGTGACGACGGTGTCGACGCCGGACGCCTCGCCGCTGGCCACGAGCACAATCGGTGTGGCCGCCGCGATCTCGTCGATGTCGTCGGGGGCGATGCGCGTCCCCACCAGCACCAGGCCCTCGACGCGCAGCTGCAGGAAGGTCTCCACGGCTTCGCGTTCGCGTTCGGGATCGCGGGCACCGTGGAGGATGAGGAGGCGTTGGCCGGCGGCGCGGGCGGCCACGTCGAGGCCGTCGACGGTCTCGGTGAAGAAGGGGTTGTGGATGTCGTTGAGCAGCACACCCAGGGTGTGGGTGCGGCGTTGGGCCAGGTTGCGGGCGTTGAGGTCGGGGCGGTAACCGAGCTCGCGGGCGGCGGCGAGGACGGCGGCGCGGCGGGCGGGCGAGACCTTGGGCGAGTCGTTCATGACCAACGAGACCAGCGCCCGTGAGACGCCGGCCCGTTTGGCCACGTCCTCCATGGTGGGTCGTCCCATCGTCGGTCCTCGCTCGCCGTGAGCGGTGGCGCTTGACACCACCAGAGCGGACGTTAATGATTTGGAGCGCTCCAATCCAGGGGTGGTACGCACCGTGCCGCCCGGGGCCGACCAGCGACGCCGAGGGGTCCGAAAGGGGGTGGCCGCGTGAGCGACGAGGACCTGCTGGCGCGAGTGGCCACCGCACCCATCAGCTGGGGCATCTGCGAGGTGCCGGGTTGGGGACGCCAGCTCGACCGCGAGCGGGTCCTGGCCGAGATGGCCGAGCTCGGCTTCACCCGCACCGAGCTGGGCTCCATCGGCTGGCTCCCCACCGACCCCGAC
>RFFY01000193.1 GCA_003697065.1 Actinomyces sp.
CCCCAGCTGATGGGAGCGGTGGCCACGCGCGCCAGCAGGTCCTCGTCCAGGTCCTCGTCACTCACGCGGCCACCCCCTTTCGAACCCCTCGGCGGCGCTGACCGGCACCCGGCGGAAGCGTGCGCCCGATCCCTGGATTGGAGCGCTCCAAATCATTAACGTCCACTCTGGCGGTGTCAAGCGCCACCGCCCACGGCGAGCGAGGACCGACGATGGGACGACCGACGATGGAGGACGTGGCCAGGCGGGCCGGGGTGTCGCGGGCGCTGGTCTCGTTGGTCATGAACGACTCCCCCAAGGTCTCGCCCGCCCGCCGTGCCGCCGTGCTCGCCGCCGCCCGCGAGCTCGGTTACCGCCCCGACCTCAACGCCCGCAACCTGGCCCAACGCCGCACCCACACCCTCGGCGTCCTGCTCAACGACATCCACAACCCCTTCTTCACCGAGACCGTCGACGGTCTCGACGTCGCCGCCCGCGAGGCCGGCCAGCGCCTCCTCATCCTCCACGGCGCCCGCGATCCCGAGCGGGAGCGCGAAGCCGTGGAGACCTTCCTGCAATTGCGGGTCGAGGGACTGGTCCTGGTGGGGACCCGCATCGCCCCCGACGACATCGCCGAGATCGCGGCGGCCACACCGACGGTGCTCGTGGCCAGCGGGGATGCGCCCGGTGTCGACACGGTCGTCACCGACGACCGCCTCGGCGCCGCCTTCGTCGTCGAACATCTCGTGCGCCTCGGCCACCGCCGCATCGCCCACGTCGACGGCGGCGACAACGTCTCGGCCGCCGAACGCCGCCAGGGATACCTGGCCGCCATGGCCGCCGCCGGGCTCGCCGACCGGGCCGTGGTCGCGACCGGTGGTGACGACGACTCCGTCGCCGCGGCCGCCGTCGACGAGCTGCTCGCCGACGACGACCCTCTCACCGCCGTGTTCGCCTTCAACGACATCGTGGCCACGGGCGTGCTCGACCGTCTCGACGACCTCGGCCTCGGCGTCCCCGACCGGGTCAGCGTCGTCGG
>RFFY01000194.1 GCA_003697065.1 Actinomyces sp.
CACCGTCCGCCGTCGCCACCCGTGTCCCACGACCCTCATACTCGCAGGGGATCGACCTCGATCCGCACGCGGGCGTCGGGCCGCGGGGTCGCCGCCAGGGCGTCACAGAGGATGCGGTGGTCGTCGGCCCGGACCAGCCACCGGCCGTCGAGAGGTCCCCGGATCCGCAGGCCCGGCACGCCGAGCGCCCCGAGGCCGGCCACGAAGGCCTCCGCCCCGGCGCCCGCGACGAGGGCCTCGGCCCCGTAGGGGGCCAGCCCGAGCGCCCGACGGCGATCCCGCTCGGCGACGGCCACGATCGAGGGGTCGGCCAGCACCGCCGCCCGGACGACCTCGTGGTCGGGCTGGCGCGTCTGCAGGATCAGGCGCCCGGGCCGGTCCGGGTCGTGGCGTCCCCCGACCAGACGGGCCGCCCGGGCCAACAGAACCAGGGCCTGCTCGGCCGCCCTCTGGCGGGGGGCGAGCAGCTCCTGGTCGAGGTCGCAGAACACGACCACCGCGGCCCGGTCGAGGCGGTGCAGCACCGCCTCGGTTCCGATCACCACCCGCTCGTCGCCGAGGGCGTCGGAGTCGGCGGTGACCTCGGCCACCGGCTCCCCGACCAGGGCCGCCAGCTCCTCGCGGGCCCGGGTGACGCCGGGCCGCAGGAGGCGCAGCCGGGTCGACCCGCACCGGGCGCACACCGGGGGTCGGGTCTCCGATCCGTCGGGGGCGACCAGGTGCTCGTCGACGAGGCGCATCGGCAGGCGACCGTCGCTGGTGCGCACCAGCTCGCCGCAGGCGCCGCAGGCGAGAAGGCGCGCCCGCCCCTTGCGGTTGAGGACCGCCACCACCCGCCCGCTCGTGGGGAGTCGCTCCTTGAGGCCCTCGGCGAACAGGCCCGAGCGGACCGGGTCCTCGTCGCGACGGTCCAGCACCTCGACCACCGGCCAGCCCGCCCGTTCGGCGGCCCGGGACGGGCGCAACAAGGTGGCGGCCCGCAGGGCCTCGAGGGTGGGCACCGGCGAGGTCACCACCACAGGCACCCCCCGGCGTCGACCCCGCTCGAAGGCCACGTCACGGGCGTGCCAGCTCGGGGTGCGCTCCTCCTTGAGGGCCTCGTCGTGCTCGTCGACGACGACGACGGCCGCCAGCTCGGGCATGGGGGCGAAGGCGGCCGATCGTGTCCCCACCACGGTGGCGCCGGCAGCGGCGGCCGCCCACTCGTCGGGATACGACACGGCGTGGACCCCGGCCCGTCGCAGGGCCAGCACCAGGTGACGGGCCCGGGCCTGTTCGGGGACCACGACCAGGGTGTCGCCCCGCCGGCAGGCGGCGAGCACCAGGGGGGTCACCTCGTCGGCGGGAGGGATCCGGACGACACAGCGCTCGTGGTCGAAGGCGG
>RFFY01000195.1 GCA_003697065.1 Actinomyces sp.
CGGCCACGGTGGCGGCGCCGGGACCGCCCAGGTTCCAGTAGGCGTGGTTCGTCATCGACACGACGGTGGGCGCGTCGCTCGTCGCCTCGTGTCCGATGTCGATCCCGTCCGCGTCGATCCGGACGGTGACCGCCGCCTCGACCGTGCCCGGAAAGCCCATCTCCCCGGCCGGGCTGGTACGGGTGAAGCGGACCCCGTCGTCGAGGAGCTCGTGGTCCCACACGAACCAGGACCACCCCAGGGAACCGCCGTGGAGCTGGTTGGGGCCCTCGTTGGCGTCGAGGACGACCTCGGCGCCGTCGACGACGACGCGGGCCCCGCCCAGACGGTTGGCCCATCGGCCGACGGTCACCCCGAGGTAGGGATGACCGCCCGGAACGACCCGGTCGGCGTGGTCGACGTCGAGGACCACATCGTCGACCCGGCCGTCCCGGTCGGCGCAGCGGACCCGGCACACGGCGGCCCCCACGTCGGTGAGGACGAGCTCGAGGGGTGAACCGTCGCGCAGTTCGCCCCGGAGGGTGAAGCGGTGACAGGGTGTGGGCCCCTGCAGACGGTGCCCGGGGGAGGCGCCCAGCGCCTCGACGGCGACGTCGACCATGGCACCGGCGACACTAGCGACGCCGGTGACGGCACGAACGGACACGGCGACCCGAGGAGGCCGCGATGGATCTCGGACTGGTGTGGGGCTACTGGGGTCGGGGCATGCCCGACGGCCTGGTCGAGGTCACCCGGGCGGCCGAGGAGGCCGGCTTCGACATGGTGTGGAGCGCCGAGTCGTGGGGCTCGGACGCCTTCTCGCCCCTGGCCTACCTGGCGGCCCACACCGAGCGCATCCGCCTGGGGACCGGCATCGTGCAGCTCGCCGCCCGCACCCCGGCCGCCACCGCCATGCACGCCGTCACCCTCGACCATCTCTCGGGGGGACGCCTGACCCTGGGGTTGGGTGTCTCGGGCCCCCAGGTGGTCGAGGGCTGGTACGGCCAACCCTCCCGGCGCCCCCTGGCCCGCACCCGCGAGTACGTCGAGATCCTCCGGCGGATCTTCCGCCGCGACGAGCCGGTCACCTTCGACGGCGAGTTCTTCCAGCTCCCCTACCGGGGGCCGGGCGCCGAGGGCCTCGGCAAGCCCCTGCGGATCATGACCCATCCCCTGCGGGAGATCCCGATCTGGCTCGGCGCCGAGGGGCCCCGCAACGTCCGCCAGACGGCCGAGATCGCCGACGGCTGGCTGCCCCTGTACTACTCGCCCTTCCGTCAGGAGGTGTACGCCGACCAGATCGCCGAGCGGCCCGAGGGCTTCGAGATCGGGGTGTACCTCACCATGACGGTGACCGAGTCGACCGACCAGATCAGTGAGGCCCTGTGGCCGGTCCGGGCCAGCCTCGCTTTCTACGTGGGCGGCATGGGCGCCAAGGGCCAGAACTACCACACCAAGCTCATGGCCCGGATGGGGTTCGAGGACGAGGCCTACCGCATCCAGGACCTCTTCCTGTCGGGCCAGCGGGACGAAGCCGTGGCCGCCGTGCCCGAGGAGTTCGCCGACGAGATCTCCCTCGTCGGTCCGCCCGAGCGCATCCGCGAACGCCTCGCCGCCTGGGAGGATTCGCCCGTCACCATGATCAACGTGTCGGCCCGCGGCGTCGACGAGATCCGTCGGATCGCCGAGATCGTGAAGGGCTAGCCGCCCGCCGCGCCGCCCGCCCGCCGGCTCAGCCCCGTCGCCAGCGCTGGTGGCGCTGATCGGGGGGTAGCTCCTCGAGGCGGGGCACCCCGTGGCGTCCGCCCAGGTGGGCGGCCAGGGCCCGTACGGCGTGATCGGGGATGGGGCCGATCTCCACCTCGAGACCGCCGGCGTCGGCGTCGTCGACCAGCTCGGCCAGCACGGCCGCTCCCGAGTAGTCGACCCGTCCCACTCCGCTCAGGTCCAGGACCAGGCGGCGGATGTCGGGATGCTCGGCCAGGGCGTCGAGGAAGCGCCGTTCGAGCTGGGGCGTGGTGGCGAACCAGATGACCCCCGAGGGGCGCATCGTCAAGGTGTCGCCGCTCAGTTCGAGCTCGTGGTCGACCCTCAGCTCGCGCACCAGGTGCGCCCCGATCGACAAGGCGATGCCGATGAGCACGCCTCGATCGACCCGGGGGGCGACGGCGATGGTGGCGGCGAAGGTGCCGACCGCCACCAGCCCCTGCAGGCGTGACCGGCGCCAGAGGGTGAGCATCGGACCCGGCTGGAACAGGGACCAGGCCGACAAGGCGATGACGGCACCGAGGACCGCCAGGGGCAGGGCCTCGATGGTGGGGGCCAGGGGCAGCACCGCCAGCATGGCCAGACCGGTGATGGCCCCCGCCCAGCGGCTGTGGGCCCCGGCGAGACGGTTGAGGGCGCTGCGGGCGAACGAGCCCCCGACCGGCATGCCCCCGGTCAGACCGGCGGTGATGTTGGCCACCCCCTGGCTCACCAGCTCGCGGTTGACGTCCCAGGGGAGGCGTTCGGCGGCGGCGAAGGTGCGGGCGATCGAGGTGGGTTCGGCGAAGCCGACGATGGCGATCACCAGGCCGGGAACGATCAGGGCACCGAGCTCGCCCAGGGGTAGGTCGAGGTTCGGTCGGGGCAGGTCGCCGGGCAGGTGGCCGATGGTGGCCCCCGTGTAGTGGGCGAGTTCGCTCCAGGCCACGGCGGCGATCATCACCAACAAGACGCCGGGGAAGAGGCGGTGGACGCGGCGCAGGGCGACGATGGCGACGATGGAGCCGACCGACAGCAGCACCGAGGTGCGGTTCCAGTCGGGGAGATGCACGAGAGCCCACCAGGCCCGGGGGATGACACCGGAGGTGTCGGGGCTGACGCCGGCCATCTTCGGCAGCTGGGACGCCATGATCAACACGGCGGCCCCGCTGGTGAACCCGACGAGCACCGGCTGGGACATGAGGTAGGCGATGGCACCGGCGCGCACCAGGCCCAGCGCCAGGCGGGTCACGCCCACCACGAGGGCCAGCAGGGCCGCGGCCCGGACGTAGTCGTCGCTGCCCGCCACGGCCACCGCGCCGAGGGCCCCGCCGGTGAGCAGGGAGGTGACCGCCGTGGGGCCCGTCTGCAGGTAGGGCGACGAGGCGAAGAAGGCGGCGGCGATGGGGGGGAGGGCCCCGGCGAAGAGGCCGACCTGAGGGGGGAGACCCGCCAGTTCGGCGTAGGCGAGGGCCTGGGGGACGAGAACGAGGGTGACGGTGAGCCCGGCGATCACGTCGGCCACAGCGAAGCGGCGGGGTGGGGCCGAACTCATGGGCCCCACACTTACCAGCCGGGGCTGCCCGGTGGCGGGTTGGACCGCCCGCGTGGTGTCATGCTCGGA
>RFFY01000017.1 GCA_003697065.1 Actinomyces sp.
CCCCCGGCGTCGCCACGACAACACCCCCCTGTGACCGGCGCGCGTCCGCGGTCGCCGCCGTCGCCCCCGCCCCTTCCCCCTTTCGGCGCCTCGGATGGCAGGCGGTGCGGGCCCGTCGTCTACCATCGGCCCGGACCCCCGGGCGCCGCCCACGATCCCGGCGCCGGGCACGGATCGATCGAGCGGAGGACGCGTGGCCGACAGCATCACCATCACCGACAACCGGACGGGCGAGTCGATCGAGATCCCGATCGTCGACGGTGGGGTCGATGCGGCCGAGTGGCGCAAGCTCCTGCCGGGTATCTGGTTCTACGACCCCGGTTTCGCCACCACCGCCGCCGCCCGCAGCGCCATCACCGAACTCGACGGGGAGGCGGGGATCCTGCGCTACCGCGGCTACCCCATCGAGCAGCTCGCCGAGCAGAGCACCTTCCTCGAGGTCGCCTACCTCCTCGTCCACGGCGAGCTGCCCGATGCCGACCAGTACGCCACCTGGGTGGACGAGGTGACCCACCACACCTACATCCACGAGAACTTCCGCAAGCGGATCTACGACGCCTTCCACTACGACGCCCATCCCATGGGCCTGCTCACCTCGGGCGTCGCCGGCCTGTCGACCTTCTACCCCGAGGCCAAGGACATCGCCGACCCCGCCAACCGCCTGACCCAGATCATCCGCCTCATCGCCAAGATGCCGACCCTGGCGGCAGCGGCCTACCGCTTCTCGAAGGGCCAGCCCTTCGTCTTCCCCGACAACGACCTCGACTACCCCACCAACTTCCTGCACATGATGTTCCAGATCGGCGGGGCGTGGGAGCCGCACCCGGCGATCGTGCGGGCGATGGACCTCTTGTTCATCCTCCACGCCGACCACGAGCAGAACTGCTCGACCACCGCCGCCCGCGTCGTGGGGTCGTCCCATGCCGATCCGTACACCGTCGTGGCCGCCGCCTGTGCCGCCCTCTACGGGCCCCGTCACGGGGGCGCCAACGAGGCAGTGTTGAAGATGCTCGACGAGATCGGCTCCTACGACAACGTCGACGCCTTCGTCGAGAGCGTCAAGAACGGCCAGGGCCGCCTCATGGGTTTCGGCCACCGCGTCTACAAGAACTACGACCCCCGGGCGAAGATCATCAAGCAGGCGGCCTACGACGTCTTCGAGGTGACGGGCAAGAACCCCCTGCTCGACATCGCCTTGAAGCTCGAGGAGGTCGCCCTCGCCGACGAGTACTTCATCAGCCGCAAGCTCTACCCCAACGTCGACTTCTACTCGGGACTCATCTACCAGTCCCTGGGTTTCCCCATCGAGATGTTCACGGTGCTGTTCGCCATCCCCCGCACCTCGGGCTGGCTGTCGCACTGGAACGAGCTGCTCGCCCAGGACTCCCGGATCGCCCGGCCCCGCCAGCTCTACGTGGGCCCGGGCGTGCGCGACTACGTCCCGATCGACGAGCGCTGACTTCGCGCCGGGCCCCTCGGACGGCGCCCGTCGGGATCAGGCGGGGGCGACGTCGAGGACGATCTTGCCGGCGTTGGCGTTGGCCTCCATCCGGCGGTGGGCCTCGGCCACCTGCTCGAGGGGATAGCGGCTGTCGATCACGGGGGCGAGGCGACCGGCGTCGAACAGGGGCACCACCTCGTCGGCGAAGCGCCGACTGACGGCGATCTTCTCCTCGAGGGGCCGTGCCCGCAGGACGGTGCCGATCAGGCGGGCCCGCCGGGGCAGCAGGGACCCGACGTCGAAGCTCGTCGGGCCGCCCGCCATCACCCCCACCTGCACGATGGTTCCCCCGACGCGCAGGCAGCGCACGTTGCGGGGCAGGTAGTCGCCGCCCACCACGTCGAGCACCACGTCGACGCCGACGCCGCCGGTGGCCCGCTCGCAGATCTCGACGAAGTCCTCGCTCCTGTAGTCGACCACGACGTCGGTTCCCAGGGAGGCACACACCCCGTGCTTGGCGGCCGAGGCGGTGACGATCGTGCGGGCACCGATCGCCCGGGCGATCTGGATAGCGGCCGTTCCCACTCCCGAGGCTCCGGCGTGCACGAGCGCCCACCGTCCCGAGGTGAGACCTCCCTGCACCACCAGGGCGTCCCAGGCGGTGATGAAGACCTCCGGCACGGCACCCGCCTCGGTCAAGGGCAGGGAGTCGGGCACGGCGATGGCCTGGCGTTCGTGGACGACGAGGCGCTGGGCGTAGGCGCCCCCACCCACGATGCCCATGACCTCGTCCCCCACCGACCAGGAGCGCACCCGCTCCCCGACACCGGCCACCCGCCCCGCGAACTCGAGGCCGGGGATCTCGACGGCCGCGGGCGGCCCCGGGTACAGACCCAGACGCTGGAGCAGGTCGGCGCGGTTGACGGCGGTGGTCACCACGTCGACGAGGATCTCGTCGGGACCCGGAACGGGGTCGGGCACGTCACGCCAGGTCAGGACCTCGGGTCCGCCGTGACCGTCGAGCACCACTGCCTTCATCTCGTTCTCCGTCGGTGGATGGACGCGCTCCGTCGAGCATCGCATCGGCGGGGCCGACGATCCATCCGGGTCGTCAGCGGCCCGCGAGCTCCTCGAGGCGGGGGGTGAGCCACTCGGCGACGAAGCGGGCGCCCCCTGGCGAGAAGTGGACCCCGTCGGGACGGACGGGTTCCCCGTCGGGGGTCCTACGGCAGGTGTCGGGACACAGCCACGCCCCGAACTCGAGTACCTCGACCCGCTCGCGCCCGATGGCGAGGTCGCGCAGGGCGGCGTCGAAGGCGTCGACCCGTGGGCCCGCCCCGGCGAGAAAGTCGGCCATCTCGTCCCGGCGGCGTTCGGCGGGGAAACCGGGCGTCGTCGCCACCACCAGGCGCGAGGTCGGGGAGGCCTCCGCCAGAGCGTCGAGGAGGCGCCCACCGGCGTCGAGGACGGCCTGATGGTGGGCGGGGCTGCCGACCTCGATGGTGGTCGTGTCGACGCGGTGATCGAAGATCTCGGGCCAGCCGACCAGGAGCACGACGACATCGGGCCGGGTACGGGCGATGGTGTCGATCCACTCCTGTTCGTAGGCGGACGCCTCCGGCGCCCGCGGGCGTGGGCCTCCGGGGAGCAGGAGATCGCCGGGGGTGAGCGACCAGCCCTTGCGGCCCAGGTTCAGGAGGCGGATGCGGGTGTCGTCGAAGGGCGACTCGTAGGGGCCGTGCTCGAGAGTGAAGCCGATCGGTCCCCCGCCCAGGGTCCAGGCCGAGGAATCACCGACGAAGGCGACGAGCAGGGGCGCAGGATCGACGGGTGGGCCCGGGTCGTCGACCAGGGCCGACCGGGCGGCCGACGTGGAACCGGCCACCGCGTCCGGCGCGGCCGATACCGCCATCTGATCGGACGACCCGGACGTCGCCCCCGCACCTGCCCGATCGTCGTCGGGGGCCGCGACCGGCGACGCCTCGACCTCCAGCTCGGCGATGACCTCCTCCACACTGGTTGCGTCCGCGGGGGTGGCGGGCCGTAGCACGATGCCCGCGGCGGCCACCAGGGCGAGTGCCGGCACGAGCGCCATGGCCACGGTGAGCCGTCC
>RFFY01000196.1 GCA_003697065.1 Actinomyces sp.
GCCAGCACCGCCCCGAAGAGGGGGCCGACCTCGGGCGCGGTCAGGAAGTCGCCCCGCCGTCCCGCCCGGCCACCGCTGGCGTAGAAGCCGTGGCGCGGATCGTACAGACACGCCGCGACGTAGTCGGCCACCGTCAGCGGCCCCTCGCGGTCGATCCGGGCCGCGAGCTCGTCGGCGAGGGTCACCGACGGGTCACGAGCCCAGGCTGGAGGCCAGGAGGCTGACGTCGGTGAAGTGGCCGACGAACTGGGGGGAGACGCCGACGGCCACGGTGACGATCGCCGTCAGACCCAGGGCGACGGTCAAGGCCGGTGGGACCGACACCGGCGCGGGATCCTCGGCCTCCTCCACCCACATCCGGGAGGCGATGCGGCCGTAGTAGTACAGGGCGATCACCGAGTTGACCGCCACGACCACCGCCAGGACCGCACCCCAGCCCGTACCCGCCTCGATGAGCACGGCCATGATGCGGAACTTGGCGAACCAACCGCCCAGGGGCGGGATGCCGGCCAGGGCGAACAGGAAGATCGTCATCAGCACGGTCAGGCCCGGGGCGTACTGGAAGGCGCCCCGGAACGACTCGAGGTCGGCCGAACGGGTCTTGCGGGCCAGGGCGATGACGACGGCGAACGCTCCCAGGTTCATGGCGGCGTAGATGACCAGGTAGGTGACCGTGGCGCTGAGGGCGTGGTCGGCCGTCGACGCCGACAGGCCCGCCACCGCCAGGGGGGCGAGCATGTAGCCGGCCTGGGCCACACCCGAGTAGGCCAGCAGGCGCACGACGTTGCGTTGGCGCAGCGCCATCACGTTGCCGGCGGTCATGGAGGCGGCCGCCAGCACCCACAGGAGGGGCTGGTAGACGTCGTCACGACCCTGGAAGGCGACGAGGACCATGGTCATCAAGGCGACGAAACCCGCCGCCTTCGACGCCACCGACAAGAAGGCGGTGACCGGGGTCGGGGCGCCCTCGTAGGTGTCGGGAGCCCAGGTGTGGAAGGGGAAGGCCGAGACCTTGAAGGCGAACCCGACGACCACGAACACGATGCCGAGCACGAGGGCGGCGTCGGGGGTGTCGCCGGTGGCGGCGAGGGCCGATCCGACGTCGGCCAGCAGGGTCGAGCCGGTCGCCCCGAACACCAGGGACAGGCCGTAGAGCAGGATCGCCGAGGCGAACACGCCCATCAGGTAGTACTTCAGGCCCGCCTCGTTCGACTTGAGGTCGTACTTGCGCCAGGTGGCCAGCAGGTAGGCGGGAATCGACAGGAGCTCGAGGGCGACGAAGATGGAGATGAGGTCGCGCGCCGACGCCATCACCAGCATGCCGAGCACCGAGGTGAGCAGGAGCCCGTAGTACTCGTTCTCCCAGTAGTCGCCCTCGGCGATGTAGTTCGTCGACATCAACACGACGACGTAGCCGGCGAAGAGGAACACGGTCTTCATGACCAGGGCGTACTCGTCGACGACGAAGGCCCCGCCGAAGGTCACCCGGTCGGTGCCGTCGACGGCCAGGGTCACGATGGGGACCATGGTGGCGACCAGCCCGATCGACGCCAGCGACGCCATGGCGGCCCGGACGCGCTCGCCGGCGACCAGGTCGAGGAGGGTCACCAGTGACCCGAAGGCCAACAGGACGATCTCGGGCGCGACGGCGTGCCAGTCGATGGGCGGACGCTGGAACGCCGTGACGAGAACCTGGGCCGTCACGGCTCAGCCTCCCAGCGCCGTGGTGGCGATGTCGCAGCCCTGACGCAGGCAGTTGTCGAGGGCCTGTCCGACGGCCGGATCGGTGATCTCGAAGAGCAGCCCGGGTGCCACACCGAGCACGAGGATGAGGATCAGCAGGGGCGTCCAGGCCAGCCACTCGGGCGTCTCGACGTCGTGGATGTGGGGATCGTCGGCGAACTCGGCGGGTGGTTCACCCATGGCGGTGCGCTGGAGCAGCCACAGCAGGTAGGCGGCGGCCAAGACCGTCCCGATGGCGGCGACCACCATGAAGGTGCGGAAGGTCTCCACGGGCAGGCCGGGCGCGGGCTGATACGAGGCGAGGATGGCGGGGAACTCGCCCCAGAATCCGGCCAGGCCCGGCAGGCCCAGCGAGGCCATCGAGGCGTACCCGAGGATCCAGCCCAGGCGCGGCGCCTGCACGAGCAGACCGCCGAGACGCCGGATTTCGAGGGTGTGGTAGCGCTCCTTCACCGAACCGGCGAGGAAGAAGAGCATGCCGGTGATCAGGCCGTGGGCGACCATGCCGAACATGGCGGCGTTGAGCCCGAAGTCGGTGAGGGTGGCGATGCCCAACATGACGAAGCCCATGTGGGCCACCGACGA
>RFFY01000197.1 GCA_003697065.1 Actinomyces sp.
CGCACGTCGGCACCGAAGCCGACCCCGCGGCGACCGATGCGGTTCTCGACGATCTTCTCGATGCCGGCGAAGGCGCCCCCGCAGATGAACAGGATGTTCGTGGTGTCGATCTGGATGAACTCCTGGTGGGGATGCTTGCGTCCCCCCTGGGGTGGGACCGAGGCCGTCGTCCCCTCGAGGATCTTCAACAGGGCCTGCTGGACACCCTCGCCCGACACGTCGCGGGTGATCGACGGGTTCTCGCTCTTGCGGGCGATCTTGTCGATCTCGTCGATGTAGATGATGCCGGTCTCGGCCTTCTTGACGTCGTAATCGGCGGCCTGGATGAGCTTGAGGAGTATGTTCTCGACGTCCTCGCCCACGTAGCCGGCCTCGGTCAAAGCGGTGGCGTCGGCGATGGCGAAGGGGACGTTGAGCATCCGGGCCAGGGTCTGGGCCATGAGGGTCTTGCCGCACCCGGTCGGACCGATGAGCAGGATGTTCGACTTGGTGAGCTCGACCTCGTCGTCGGCCCCGCTGCCGAGCTGGACCCGCTTGTAGTGGTTGTAGACGGCCACCGACAGGATCCGCTTGGCCGTCTCCTGGCCCACGATGTAGTCGTCGAGGAAGGCGTAGATCTCACGCGGGGAGGGCAGCTCGCCCATGGCGAGGTCGACGGGCTCGGCGAGCTCCTCTTCGATGATCTCGTTGCACAGGTCGATGCACTCGTCGCAGATGTAGACACCGGGCCCGGCGATCAGCTTCTTGACCTGCTTTTGGGACTTGCCGCAAAAGGAGCACTTGAGGAGCTCTCCCCCCTCGCCGAACTTGGCCACGACTTGCTCCCCCCGGGATCAGCGGATGGCGGTGATGGGACCGGTGTCGGACAGGTTACGTGATTCGATGACCTCGTCGATGATCCCGTACTCCTTGGCCTCGGCCGCCGTCATGACGAAGTCGCGGTCGGTGTCGGCCGCGATCTTCTCGACGGGCTGGCCCGTGTGGCGGGCCAGGATCTCCTCGAGCTCGCTCTTCATGCGGGCGATCTCGCGGGCCACGATCTCGATGTCGGTGGCCTGGCCCTGGGCCCCGGCGTAGGGCTGGTGGATGAGGATCCGGGCGTGGGGCAGGGCCAGACGCTTGCCGGGGGTGCCGGCGGCGAGCAGCACGGCGGCCGCCGAGGCCGCCTGCCCGAAGCAGATCGTCGACACGTCGGGCTTGATGTACTGCATGGTGTCGTAGATGGCGAACAGGGCGTTGATGTCGCCACCCGGCGAGTTGATGTAGAGGTTGATGTCCTTGTCGGGGTTCTCCGACTCGAGGTGGAGGAGCTGGGCGCAGATCAGGTTGGCGACCGTGTCGTCGATCGGCGTGCCCAGGAAGATGATGTGCTCCTTGAGCAGGCGGCTGTAGAGGTCGAAGGCCCGTTCGCCCCGGTTCGTCTGCTCGACGACGGTGGGGACGAGGTAGGCACGGGGCTCGGTGGTGTGGTGCGGGCTCACTGCTCGTCCTCCTCGGCGGACTCGGTCGGTTCGGCGGGGGTGTCGGTGTCGTCGGCGTCCGAGGCGGTGTCGGCCGCGGCGGCGTCGGTGGTGTCTTCGTCGGCACCGGCGGGGGTGAACTCGAGATCGGCCCGGTCGACGGGGTTGCCGTCGGGGTCGACGATCTCGGCGTGCTCGACGAGCCAGTCGAGAGCGGCGTGCTTGGCCAGGTCGGCCCGCAGGCCCGAGAGCTGACCGGCCTCGGCGAGACGGCGGCGGAGCTCGGCGGGGTCGGTCCCGGCGCGCTCGGCGATCTCGGCCAGGGCCTCGTCGAGGCGCTCCTCGTCGGGCCACAGGTCCTCGAGGTCGGCCACGGCCCGCAGCCCCAGATCGACCTTCACGGCCAGCACGGCGGGCTCACGGAACTCGGCGGCCAGCTCCTGGGGTGTCTTGCCGATCGCCTCGAGGTACTGGCCCACGTCGACGCCCTGCTGGCGCAGGCGGGTGACGAGATCCTGGAGCCGGGCGTCGACCTCGGCGTCGACCATCGCCGCCGGGGCCTCGACGTCGACCAGCTCGGCCAGGGCCTCGGCGACCTTCTCGCGGAGCGCCGCGTTGGCCTGGGCGACCCGCATGGCGGTGAGGCGCTCGACGATGTCGGCCCGTAGCTCCTCGAGGGTGTCGAACTCGCTGGCCTGGGCGGCGAGCTCGTCGTCGAGCTCGGGGAGCACGACCCGCTTGACCTCCTTGACGAGGATGCGGAAGTGGAGGGGATGCTCCTCGTCGGGATCGGGATGGTCGGCGTCGAACTCGAGGATGTCGCCGGCCGACGCCCCCCGCAGGTTCTCGTCGATGGCCTCGACGACGGCGCCCGATCCCACCTCGTAGTCGTAGTCGGAGGCGGTCAGGCCCGGAACCTCCTCGCCGTGGTGGGTCCCGGTGATGTCGATGGTCACGTGGTCGCCGTCGACGGCGGGACGGTCGACGGGTTCGAGTTCGGCGAACTGGCGTCGGATCCGGTCGAGCTGCTCGTCGATCTCGTCGTCGGAGGGTCGCGGGGCGGGGATCTCGACCCGGAGGCCCCCGTGACCGGCCACGGTCACACGGGGCCGGGTCTCCACGACGGCGTCGAAGGCCACCGCGCCACTCTCCTGGCCCCGGGTGATCTCGATCTCGGGTGGGGCGATCACGTCGACGTCGTGTTCGACGACCGCCCGGGAGTAGTACTCGGGCAGGGCCTCCCGCAGGGCCTCCTCACGGCCCACCTGGTGGCCGAGCTGGGCCTCCAGCACCCGCCGCGGGGCCTTGCCGGGACGGAAACCGGGCAGGCGGACCTCACGGGCGATGCGCTTGAAGGCGGCGTCGACGGCGGCGTCGAACTCCTCCTCGTCGACTTCGATCGTGAGCTTGACCCGGTTGTCCTCGAGGACTTCGACGTTGCTCTTCACCGCGGCGAGTGTACCGGTGGCCCGACCCCGTCGACGCGGGCGGGGGGTCGTCACGCACCACCCGCGGGTCCGGCGCCGCCGTGATCGGACAGGCGCCAGCGCGCCAGGGCCCCGAAGCGGTGCGCCACCAGCGCCACCCCGGCCAGGCATGCCAGCCCGCCCGACCAGGCGCTGACCCTCACGTCGGTGACGGCGGCGACGACCCCCGACTCGACGTCGCCGAGACGCGGGCCGCCGCTCACGTTGGCGATGTGCAGGGCGCTCAGGCGGCCCCGGAGGCGGTCGGGGACCGACAACTGGATGATGGTGTTGCGCATCACGGCGGAGACGGCGTCGGCCCATCCGGCGGCCGCCAGCGCCGCCAGGGCGAGCCACAGCCAGGGGGCGACGCCGAACACGGTGATGGCGGCACCCCAGGCGGCGACCGCGGCGATCACCCCGCGGCCCTGGTGCTCGATGCCCCCCACCCACCCGGAGGTGGCGGCGCCGACGAGGGCGCCGGCGGCTGGGGCGGCGAAGAGCAGTCCGACGGCGCCGGGCGCGGCGAAGACCCTCTCGGCCAGCTCGGGGAACAGGGTGCGGGGCATGCCGAAGACCATGGCGTCGAGATCGATGACGAAGGCCCCCAGCACCGCCGGCTCCGCCCTCAGGTGACGCCAGCCCTCGAGGGCCGAACGCCACCCCGGCGGTGTACCGCCCCCCTCCGGGGGCAGGGGGTCCATGAGGGCCACGGCGGCGATGGCGACGACGAAGGTGGCCACGTCGACCAGGTAGGCGAGGGTCAGACTGCGGGCGACGACGAGTCCGCCCACCGCCGGACCGACCACGAGGGCGAGCTGGAACAGGAGCTGGCTCAGGGCCAGGGCCGCCGGCAGCATCGAGGCGGACACCAATCCCGGCACCGCCGCCGTCCGGGTGGGGGCGTCGATCCCCGACAGGGCGGCGATGACGGCCGTGAGGACGTAGACGAGCCACACCCGCGGCGAGGGAGCGGCGGCGTTGAGGGCCAGGCCGACGGAGGCCGACGCCAGCAGAGTCTGGGTCACCAGCAGGACCCGGCGCCGGTCGAAGGCGTCGGCCAGGGTGCCGCCGAGGAAGGAAGCGAGGAGCAGGGGCGGGAGCTGGGCCAGGCCGAGCAGACCCACGGCCAGGGTGGAGCCGGTGAGGGAGAAGACCTGCACAGGTGCCGCCACGACGGTGAACTGGGACCCGGCCAACGACACCAGGCGCCCGACGGTGAGGAGACGGAACTGGGGGGACCGTCGTAGGGGCGAGAGATCGACGAGCAGGCCCACGACCGGCATGCTCGCGGAGGTGGCCACCGCGGCGCCCAACGCGGGACGACGAGGCCGCGCGACGGGGCCGTCGGACCGCCCGGATCGAGCCCTCTCCGGCTAGCCTGTCGACGCCCGCGGGCGTAGTTCAACGGCCAGAACCTCAGCCTTCCAAGCTGATGATGCCGGTTCGATTCCGGTCGCCCGCTCGACGCGACGATCCCGGGAGCCGCGCGCCCGGCGCCACCCCGCCGATGGCCCGCGGGCCCGTGTCGTGACAGGATGCCGCCACCGCCGGGTCGTCATCCGCGGCGACCTCCGCCCCACACCGCCGCCTTGTCGTGATCGTCGTCGCACCACGCCGCCTCCTTCTCCCCGTCGTCGCCGTGTGCCTCCTGGCCACCGCCTGCGGCGACGGCGGCACGGCGCCCGACGCTGCGGGTCCCTCCACCGCCCCCGTCACCGAACCCGCGACCTCGACGACATCCCCAGCCGTCACCACGTCCACCGTCGAGGCGCCCCCCACGACACCCGCGCCGACCAGCACCGCCTTCACCTCCACGGTCTACGCCGATCCCGCCCACTGGCTGTGCCATCCCGACGTCGCCGACGACGCCTGTGACCGCACCGACCTCGACGTCACCGTCGTGCATCCCGACGGCTCCACGACCGTCCGGGAGGTCACGCCCGCCGCCGACCCGCCCATCGACTGCTTCTACCTCTACCCGACCGTCAGCTTCGACCTCGCCCCCAACAGCGATCTCGTCCCCGGCGAGGAGGAGGAGTTCGTCGTCGCCAACCAGTTCGCCCGCTACGGACAGGTGTGCCGCCTCTTCGCCCCCGTCTACCGCCAGATCACCGTCAACGCCTTGTTCCGCCTCCTCCCCGAGGATTCACCGCCGCCCGACCGCGACCTCGCCTGGGGCGACGTGCGCGACGCCTGGCGCCACTACCTCGCCCACGACAACGGGGGCCGCGGCGTGGTGCTGGTCGGGCACAGCCAGGGCACGGGGTGGCTCGCCCGCCTCATCCGCGACGAGATCGCCCCCGATCCGGCCGTCGCCTCACTCGTCGTCGCCGCTCACCTGATCGGGACCGGCCCCGACGTCCCCACCGGGTCCGACACCCCACCCGGCTTCGGTGACATCGGGATCTGCACCGACGCCGACGACACGACCTGCTTCGTCGCCTACGGGACCTACCGCCTCGGCGCTCTGCCCGATCCCTCGATCTCCGAGGTCGACGAGGGTTTCGAGAAGGTCTGTGTCAACCCGGCCGACGTCGCCGGTGGCGGGCCGGCGGTGAGTCATCCCGTCTTCTCCAGTCTCGACAATCCCCGCCTGCGGGACTTCGTCGGTGACCCTCTCGGGCCGTTCGCCGACCCCCAGCGCCGCCACGAGGTGACCACCGACTTCTACACCATGCCGGACTTCATCCGGGCCACGTGCACCACCGAACGCGGCATCGCCTACCTCGGCATCGAGGTGCTCGCCGACCCCACCGATCCCCGGGCCGACGACATCAACGGCGAGCTGCTGCCGGCGCCGGCCTTCGGCCTGCACCTGCTCGACATCAACCTGTTCGCCGACGACCTCGTCGACCTCGCCGGCCGCCAGGGTGCCGCCTGGTCGGCCCGCCACCACCCCGACGCCGAACCCGTGGAGGAACCGTGACGTCGACCGAGCCGCCCGCCCCGTCGGCCTCCCGCCCCGGGCCCGACCCCACCCGTCTCGGCGAGGTCGTCCTCGACCTCTACCGCATCAAGCAGGGCGAGATGCTCGCCGCCGTGATCCATCTCGGCAACCGCCTGGGCCTGTGGTCGGCCCTGGCGGCGCAACCCGGCACCGATCCGGCCGCCCTCGCCGAGCGCACCGGCCTGCAGGAGCGCTGGGTCCGCGAGTGGCTCCACGCTGTCGCCGCCGCCGACCTCGTCGTCCACGAGGCGGGCCGCTTCACCCTCCCACCCGAGCTCGAGGCGGCCCTCGTCGACACCACCCATCCCGCCCACATGGCCGGGGTGTTCGGTCCGCCCCTCACCCACCGCGAGGTCGACCGCACCGCCGAGGCCTTCCGCACCGGCGTGGGCATGACCTGGGACGAGCACGGCGAGCACACCTGCCACATCCAGACCGCCATGGGCGCCGGCCTCCAGCAGTCGGTGTTCGTGCCGGTGGTGCTCGGCGCCGTGGCCGGCCTCCACGAACGCCTCGGGGCGGGGGCGACGGTCGTGGATGTCGGGTGCGGCTCGGGGGTGGCCGCCTGCGCCGTCGCCCGCGCCTTTCCCGCCTCGACGGTGATCGGCCTCGACCCCTCCGGTCACGCCATCGAGGCGGCCCGGCAGCGGGGCGCCGACCTGGCGAACGCGACCTTCCGGACGGGCACCTTCGACGAGCTCGAGGGGCTCGACCCCGACCTGGTGCTGACCATCGACGTCCTGCACGACCTCCCCCGCCCCCTGGAGGCCATGCGGGCCGTGCGGGCGGCCCTCGCCGACGACGGGGTGTGGCTCGTGGCCGACATCCGCAGCCGGGGCGACCTGGAGGCCAACCGGGTCATCCCCGTCGCCCCCCTCATGTACGCCATGAGCGTCTTCTACTGTCTGTCGTCGTCCCTGTCGGAACCCGGTGGCGCCGGCCTCGGCACCCTCGGCCTCGACGCCGCCACCTTCCGGTCCCTGGCCGCCGAGGCCGGGTTCTCGAGCGTCACCGTGCACGAGCACGATGTCGACCCGACCAACCGCTACTACGAGGTGCGACCGTGACCGGCGCCCAGCCCAACCGCCGCTTCGTCACCCCGCCGAGGGCCCTCATCCCGTGGATCTCCCGGGCGACGGTGTGGGCCTACCGACGCACGGGGGGACGCATCGGCGGGTCGGGGGCCGGCATGAGACAGCTCCTGTTGACGACGGTGGGCCGGCGCTCCGGTCGGGTCCACACGGTGTGTCTCCCCTACTGGACCGACGCCGACGGGAACCGTGTGGTCGTCGCCAGCTTCGCCGGTGGTCCCCACCATCCCGCCTGGTACCACAACCTCGCCGACCGGCGGGCCAACCCCACGGTGACGGTGCAGGTGGGTCCCCGCCGGGTCGGCGCCCGCGCCGAGATCCTCGAGGGCGCCGAACGCGAAGCGGTCTGGGAGGCCCTCACCGCCGACCGGCCCTTCTACCGCGACTACCAGGCCCGCACCGAGCGCATCATCCCCCTCGTGCGCCTCGTCGAGATCCCCGAGTCCGACCCCGACCCCGCCGGAGGATCCCCCACGTGAGACTCGATCCCGCCACCGCCGTCCGCCTCGTGCGCCGTGAGGGCGACCAGCTCCTCGCCGCCGCCCGCCGCGCACCCGACGCCCCCGTGGCGGCGTGTCCCGACTGGACCGTCACCGACCTGGTCGGCCACGTGGGCGAGGTGTACCGCTTCGTCGCCCGCACGGCCGGACGGCGGGCATCGGCACCGGTGCCACCCGGTGAGGGCGATCTGCGCCCCGGCGACGACGGCACCGACGAGCTGTGGCGCTGGTTCACCGAGGCCCTCGAGGCGGTCGCCGCGACCCTGGCCGGGCTCGACCCGGCCGAACCCGTGTGGACCTGGGTGCCCGACCGGGTCGGTGCCTTCTACCACCGACGCATGGTCCACGAGACGACGATCCACCGGGTCGACGCCGAATCGGCCACGGGAACGGCGGGGATCGTCGACGTCGACGTGGCCGCCGACGGCATCGACGAGATCATCGAGGTGGGGATGCGCTACCGCATGCGCGGTCCGGTGACCGATCATCCCGCCGCCTCCCTCCTGCTCGAGCAGACCGACGGCCCGGGCCGGTGGCGCCTGTCGACCGTCGACGGGATCATGCAGGTGGCCCGGGGCCGCGACGCCGGAGACCGGGCCGACGCCGTCGTACGCGGGCCCGCCGACGAGCTCTACCTGGGACTGTGGGGGCGCCCGACCCGGGCACTCAGCGTGATCGGCGACGAGAGGGCCTGGCGGGCCTGGCAGGCCGTCGCCCCGTGACGGGCTCCTCCGGGCCCCGCCCGCGCCTCAGGCCTCGGGGTGCAGGTGGGCGAGGCTGCCGGGGGCGATGCGGCACGACTCGATGAAGGCGTCGACGTCACTCTGCTTGACCCGGATGACCCGGCCGAACTGGTAGGCGGGGAGGCGCCCCTCGTCGATGAAGCGGTACAGGGTGCGGGTGGTGACCCCGATGCGGGCGGCGGCATCGGCGGTGCTCAACCAGACCGGCGACTCGGGCGCTCCGGCGGTGGTGTCTGTGGGCATGGCGCTCCCCGTTCGGAGGTGACTCGCCGATCGACGGGACTCGTCGGCGCACCCGATGCTATCTCGTGTGGTCTCGATGCTGCACGTCGCCGCCCGGCGTCCCCGCCTGGGCCATCCGACCCCCGTCGGCGGGACAGGAGACCCGACGAGGAGCGGTCCCCCGTCCCGCACCGATTCGGGACCATGTACTCTGGTGCACTTTCATTGTGTCTGAGTAGTTTTCCCTCATCGATGCCCGCGTGGTGTGGCGATGACACCGCGCACAGGAGGGAACATGACCGACATCACGGCGCCGACGGCGTCCATCAACCCGCCGGCGCCGACCGGGGTGCCGGGGCGACCATGGCGGGAGCGCTGGTCGGGGGCCGCGGGCCGCCTGCCCACCGCCCGGGCGGCCCTCGGTGCCCTCCTCGTGGTCGGCGCCGCGGTGATCACCCTGTCGGTCGCCGGGAATCGGGCGAGCGTTCCCACCTCGCCCTATCTCGTGACGACCCACGCCGTGCGTGCCGGGGAGCGCATCGCACCCGGCGACCTCGCCCCCGCTCCCCTGGTGTTGACACCCGAGCTGGCCGCCGCCGCCCTCGCCAGCGCCGCCGGCACCGAGGGAGCGGTCGCACTGCGCGACCTGCCCGCCGGCTCCCTGGTCACCGTCCACGACCTCGTGGCCGCCCCCGACACCGGTGACACCGAGGTCGGTGCGGTCCAGGAGCTGACCCTGCCGGTCCCCCTCGACCGGGCACCCGCGTCCCTGCTGCCCGGCGAGAGGGTGACGATCCTGTCCACCGTCGACGAACCCGAACGCACCGAGACCCGCGTCGCCGTCGCCGACGCCCTCGTCGTCGAGTACGGCCCCCGCCGCGACGACCTGGCGGCGATCGGGACGGCCGTGCTGACCCTGGCCCTCGACGACGCCCGGACGGCGGCCGAGGTCGCCCACCTCTCACGGATCGGCGAACTGACCGTGATCCGCTCGACCCGCGCCGTCGGTGCCCCCTGGCCGTCCCGGGTGACTCTCGACGAGACGGCGGGCGGAAGCGTGACCAGCGTCGGTGCCGAGGATCCCCCCGGTGCCTCCGCCGGCGCTTCTGCCGCCCTCGACGGCGCCGGGGCCGCGCTGGTGACCGTCACCGACCCCGGGCCCGGAGGCGGCTCATGACGGGCGAGCGCTGGGTCCTGCTCGGACTCGCCCACCCCCGTGCCGCCTGGTTCTCGACCCTGGCCCGCTGGTCCACCTCCGGGGTGGTCCCCGTCGAGTTCGTCAAGTGCGTGTCGGCCGAGGAACTGAGGGCACGACTGGCGGGCGGCCGCACCTTCTCGGCGGTCGTGGTCGGCGACGACGTTCCGTCCCTCGACCGGGACCTGCTGGGCGCGGCCCGCGACCGCGGCGTGCCCGTCCTCGTCGTGGGCGGGGCCAGCCCCCACGACTGGACCGCCCTCGGTGCAGCCGCCGTGTTGCCCCCCGACTTCGAGCGGGACCAGCTGGTGGAGACCCTCGGCGGGGTCGCCCGGCCCGTCAGCCGCGTTCCCGACCCCCTCGAGACGGCTCCGCGGGCCGCTCCCCTCTGGCAGGGACGCCTGATCGCCGTCATCGGCGGTGGCGGCGCCGGCACCAGCATCGTGGCGGCCGCCCTCGCCCAGGGCCTGTCCGGGCGCCCCTCCACCCGGGGATCGGTCCTGTTGATCGACGCCTGTCGCCGGGGGTCCCAGGCCCTCATCCACGAGCTCGACGACCCCCTGCCCGGCCTGCTCGAACTCGTCGAGGCGCACCGGACCACCAGCCTGACGCCCGACGAGCTGAGAACCCGGGTCCGCCCCACCCGTGCCGGCCATCACCTGGTCCCGGGACTGCGGCGCCCCCGCGACTGGACAGCGCTGCGACCCCGCGCCCTGGCCGCCACCTTCGAGGCCTGCCGCGCCGCCTACCGCACCGTCGTCGTCGACTGTGACCCCGACCTCGACGGCGTCGAGGAGACGGGGTCCGTCGACGTCGACGACCGCCACCGGCCCACCCTCACCGCCGTCGACACCGCCGACCTCGTCGTCGCCGTCGGCCGGTGCGACCTCGTCGGGCTCCATGCCCTGGCCGGGCTCGGACACGAACTCGAGCGGCGCGGTCTGCCCCCCGACCGCCTCCAGCTCGTGGTCAACCGCCTGCCCCGCAACCCCGTCGCCCGACGCGAGGCCCTCGACGCCGTGGCCCGCTGTCTGCCCGTCGCGGCCCCTCGACCTCCCCTGATCACCCTCGGCGAGCGGCGCGACCTCGAGGGGACCCTGCGCGAGGGCTCCCCCCTCCCCCGCCGCCTCGCCGACGAGCTCACGCGTCCCGTCGAGGCCGTCCTCGACGCCCTCCCCACCCGTTTGCCGATCGACGCCGACGAGCCCGTGCCCGTCGTCCCCGGGACGCTGGGCTCCTGGGCCGAGGAGGCCGGATGAGCAACGCCACGCCCACGGCGACGAGCGGCTCCGCTGCTGTCTGCGGCCGCTCGGCCGATCCCCTGGTCACGATCGAGCAGCGGGTCCAGGAACGCGCCCGACGTCGACCCGAGCGCGCCGAGATCCACGAGCTGGTCGCCGAGGAGATCCGCCGCTGGAACGAGGACGCCCGGCGGGGCCTGGTCGACATCGAGATCACCGATCCCGACACCCTCACCGATCGCGCCCTCCGCAATCTCGTCGGCTACGGCCCCCTCGAGCCCCTCCTGGACGACGACGACGTCTGGGAGATCATGATCAACGCCCCCGACGCCATCTTCGTGAAGCGCCACCGGGGACCCAGCGGCTACCACCACGAGGTCTTCCACGACGACGCCCACGTCGAGAGGACCCTCACCAAGATCCTCGACGACGCCGACGGCGCCCACCGCAAGCTCGATCCGAGCCAGGGTCTGCAGGACGCCCAGCTCCCGGGCGGCGCCCGCCTCCACATCGTCCACCCCGACATCGCCCGGGGCGGACACCACATCGTCAACATCCGCAAGTTCACCGGGATCGCCATCTCCAGCCTCGACGAGCTCGTCGAGCGCGGCTCGCTGGGCACGGCGGCGGCGGCCTTCCTGCGGGCGTGTGTGCGGGCCCGCCGCACGATCGTGTTCGCCGGCGCCCCGGGCTCGGGCAAGACCACCCTGATGAACTGCTGCGCGGCCGAGCTCGACCCCACCCTGCGGGTCGTCATCGCCGAGGAGGTCTTCGAAGCCGACGTCCCCCTGCCCAACGTCGCCAGCATGCAGACCCGGGCCGAGCTGCCGGACCGGCCCGCCGTCGACCTGCGCCGCCTCGTCGCCGGCTTCTTGCGCATGGCCCCCGACTTCGCCATCGTCGGCGAGGTCCGCGACCGCGAGGTCCTGCCCCTCCTGCTCACCCTGTCGTCGGGGGTCAAGGGCTTCACCACCGTCCACGCCGGCTCGACCCACCAGGCCCTGACCCGCCTCCGCTTCGTCGCCCAGCTCGCCGACGCGGGCCGCGACCTGCCCCTGTCGGCCCTCAACCAGCTCGTCAGCGAGGCGGTCGACGTGGTCGTCCACTGCGTGCGGACACCCCAGGGACCACAGGTGGCCGAGATCGCCGCCGTCGAGAACCTGGCCGCCGGACCCGAGGCGACACGCTTCACCCTCACCCCCGTCTTCGCCCGCCGCTCGGCCGGCGCCGCGCTCACGCCCACCGGCCAGACCCCGGTTCGCCTCCGCGACGATCTGGCGGCCGTCGGGCTCCCCCTCGAGAGCATCCTCGAGCCCGGGGGCCGGCGATGATCTCCCTCCTCGCCGCCACCGCCGCCGCCGCCGGCGTCCACCTCCTGGTCGCCGAGCCGACCGGCCGGGCGAGGCGCCGGCCGCCCACCCGCCTGCGCCACCGCTGGTCCGCCCTCGCCGCCTCGTCGGGGCTCGACGTCCGCCGCCTCGTCGTGTCGGTGGCGGTCACGACCCTTCTCGGTGCCCTCGCTGGCCTCGCCGTCTTCGGCGCCCCTCTGCCCGCCGTCGTGTGTGGCGGCTTCGCCGCCACCGCCCCCCTGGCCGCTCTCGACGCGTCCCGGCGTCGGCGCCGCGAACGCGCGGCCGAGGCCTGGCCCGGTCTCCTCGACGAGATGCGGATCCAGATCGTGTCGCTCGGGCGCTCCGTGCCCCGGGCCCTGTTCGCCGTCGGCGAACGGGCACCCGAGGAGTACAGGCGGGCCTTCGTCGCCGCCCGGCGGGAGTGGGCCCTCAC
>RFFY01000198.1 GCA_003697065.1 Actinomyces sp.
CAGGCCGTGGGCGACCATGCCGAACATGGCGGCGTTGAGCCCGAAGTCGGTGAGGGTGGCGATGCCCAACATGACGAAGCCCATGTGGGCCACCGACGAAAAGGCGATGAGGCGCTTCATGTCGGTCTGGGCCAGGCACCCCAGTGCACCGTAGATGATGCCGATCACCGCCAGCAGACCGATCCAGGGGGCGAAGACCTCGGCCGCCTCGGGCAGGAAGGGGATGGCGATACGGATGAAACCGTAGGTGCCGAGCTTCAGCAGGATGGCGGCCAGGATGACCGAACCCTGGGTCGGGGCCTGGGTGTGGGCGTCGGGCAACCAGGTGTGGAACGGGAACATGGGGACCTTGACGCCGAAGCCGATGAGCAGGCCGGCGAAGATCCACAACTGGGTGGAGTGGACCAGCCCGGCACCGGCGACGTCGGACAGGGCCCGCATGTCGAAGGTGTGCAGGAGCTCACCCGAGGCGGGGTCCTTGGACAAGAAGAACAGGGCCAGGAAGCTCAGGAGCATGAGCGCCGACCCGAACAGGGTGAACAGGAAGAACTTGAGGGAGGCGTAGCGCCGATCTTCACCGCCCCACACGGCGATCATGAAGAACATCGGCAAGAGCACGACCTCGAAGAACACGAAGAACAAGATGAGGTCCTGGGCCACGAAGCTGCCCAGCATGCCGACGTCGAGGACGAGGGTGAGGATGAGGAAGGCCTTGGTGTTGCCCGGCTCGGGGATGTGGTTCCACGAGTAGATGATCACCAGGGGCACGACGAGCAGGGTGAGCGCCAACAGGGGCAAAGAGATGCCGTCGACGGCCACGATGTAGCGGCTGTTGATGGCGTCGATCCACGACTTGTCGACCGTGTACTGGAGCTGGCCGGCGGCGTCGTAGTCGAAGTCGATCAACAAGAGCACCCCGAGCACGGCGGGAGCCACGGTGAAGGCCAGTGCCAGCCACTTGTGGAGGTTCTCGCGGGCCCGGGGCACCGCCATCATCACCAGGGCGCCGACCCCGGGGAGGAAGACGATGAGGGACAGGCCCCAGTCGGTCAGGAACTCGGTCATGGTCTCGTTTCCAGGCTCTCGGTGTGGACTCGCGGACTCGTGGACACGGGTTGCATCAGGTGATCAGAACGACAACACGACGACGAAGACACCGGCGAGGACGGAGGCGCCGGCGAACAACAAGGCGGCGTACTGCTGGACCTTGCCCGTCTGGAGGTGGCGGAGCTCCTCGCCGGTGGCGTCGGCCACCGCTCCCGACCCGTTGACGACGCCGTCGACGATGCCCTGGTCGATGACGTCGTAGACGACATGGCTGGCTTCGACGGTGGCCTTGGCTGTGCCGTCGACGATGCCGTCGAGGACGTGCTGGTTGAACCAGTTGGCGGCCCGGGCGATGGGCCCCTTGACCCCGGCGGCGATGATGCCGCTGTAGAGGTGGTCGAAGTAGTACTTGTTGACCAACAGGGTGTGCCCGGCACGGGCCCAGCGGTAGCGGCTCACCCAGCCGTCGGGCAGTTCGGTGAGGGACTCGCCCCGCTGGCGGGCCAGGGCGTCGACCCGCACGAAGTAGTAGTTGTAGGCGAGACCCACCCCGATCAGGGCGACGAGGGTGGACACGATGGCCAGCGACCAGCTCGGGGTGGCGTGTTCGATGGGCGGGAAGTAGGCGGCGACCGGCTCGACGTAGTGACCGAAGCGTTCGGTCCACGACTCGGGCACGAGCTGGAAGCCGGGCGGCAGGTTGAAGAAGCCGGCGACGACGGCGAAGGCGGCCAGCACGTAGAGGGGCACGACGATGCGCGGTCCCGACTCGTGGGGGTGGCCGTGGCCGCGGAACTCGCCGAAGAAGGTGAGGTAGATGGCCCGGGTCATGTAGGCCGCGGTCACCGCCGCGCCGGCCACGCCCATCACCAACATGAGGGTGTAGGCGCCGTTGCCCCCGGTGCCGCCGAAGAGCCCCCAGCCGCCCGTGCCGGCGAGGATCTCGTCCTTGGACCAGAAGCCGGCCAGGGGGGGCAGACCCATGAGGGCG
>RFFY01000199.1 GCA_003697065.1 Actinomyces sp.
ACGACGACGAGCCCGGTGAGGATGTCGCGAGGGCGGGGATGGGCGGGTCGCACCAGGCGACGCCGCCCCGCCAGGCCCACGGCCACGGCGAGCGCCGACACGAGGGCCAGCACGGCGGCGTCGCCCGGAGCGTCGACGGCTCCCGCCACCCCGCACCCCAGCCCGACGACCCCGCTGAGACCCAGGGCGTCGGTGACGGCGAGTCCGGCCCAGTGCGAGCGCGGGGCCCGGTGCCGGAAGCTGATCCCGCTCGACGACACGGGTGCCGGCCTCAGGCGGCCTCGAAGAGGCGCCGCACCTCGTGGACCGAGCCGGGCATGGCGAACACGACGACGTGGTCGCGGCCCCGCAGGGTGGAGCGGCCCCGGGCGATGTTGGCCTTGCCCTCGCGCACGATGGCGCCGATGAGCACGTCCTTGGGCAGGCCGAGGTCCTGGACGCGGGCCCCGTCGGCGGCGCTGTCCTTGGCGACCTCGAGCTCGAGCACCTCGGCTTCGCCCTGCAGGAAGGTGGCGACCGCCGCCACGTCACCACGGACGTAGCGCAGCACGCCGTTGGCGGTGGCGGTGCGGGGCGACAGGGCCACGTCGATGCCGGCGTCGCCGAGGAGGCGGAGCAGTTCGAGGCGGTGGACGACGGCGATGGTCTCGCGGGCCCCGCCGGACTTGGCGAACAGGCAGGCCAGGATGTTGGCGTCGTCCTCGCCGGTGAGCGCCACCACGACGTCGAAGTCGCCGATGCCGACCTCCTCGAGGACGGCGGCGTCGGTGATCTCGCCCACCTCGATGCGGGCGTCGGGCAGGCACTCGGCGAGTTCGCGGGCCCGGTCGGGGTCGCGTTCGACGATCTCGACGTCGACGCCGCGCTCGCAGAGGCGGCGGGCCAGGATCTGGGCGGTCCGGCCGCCGCCGAGCAGCATCACCCGGTCCGGCATCACCCGGCCCAGACCGAGGAGGTCGACGATGAGGCGCCGGGCCCGCCGCTTGCACACGATGCGCAGCAGGTCGTCGGCCTCGAGGCGCTGGTTGCCCCGGGGGATGATCGTCTCGTCACCACGGGTGACGGCACCCACGAGGAAGTCCCAGTCGGGCTCGTACTCGGCGGCGATCTCCGACAGGGTGCGTCCCACGAGGGGGGCGTCGGGAGCGAGGCGGGCCCCGACCACGATCACCTCGCCCCGCCCCATGACCGCGATCTCGCTGGCACCGGGATACTCGAGGAGCTCGAGCACCTCCTCGGCGGTCTCCTCGTCGGGATCGATCACGAGGTCGGCACCCGAGACCCGTCTCAGCTCCTCGGCCTCGGGGCTGCGCAGCTCGGGCGCCTCGATCCGCACGATCGAGGTCTCGACGCCCCGCGACTTGGCGAGCAGGGAGGCGAGGAGGTTGACCTCGTCGATGCTGGTGACGGCCAGGAAGAGGTCGGCTTTTTGGATCCCGGCGGCGTCGAGGGAGGGCGGATGGGTACCGCTGCCGTGGACGGTCAACAGGTCGATGCGGGACTCGAGGGCCCGGAGCCGGTCGGCGTCGATGTCGATGACGGCGACGTCGTGGCCCTCACGCGCCAGTCGTTCGGCCACGTACGACCCGACCTCGCCGGCTCCGACGACGACGATGTGCACCGTCTTGTTCTAGCGCCGTCGGGGCGGGTCGCGACGGATCGAGCGCCAGACCCGTCACCGGGACGGGGTGCTCAACGCTGCCGGGATCCCGCACCGGGGGTGATCTCGACGACCTCCTCGTCGGTGACGACGGCGTCGAGGGGCACGTCCCAGGGCTCGGGCGTCAAAGCGGCCACCTCCTGGAAGGCGTGGGCGACCCCGATGAGCCAGGGCCGCCGGCCCGGCTCGAGGGAGCGCACGGGGGCGAGGGCCGCGTCGTAGTACCCGGCGCCCTGCCCGAGTCGGTTCCCCCGCCGGTCGAAGGCGACGAGGGGTACCAGGACGACGTCGTGGTCGGCGACGTCGACCACCCGACCGCCGACCGGCTCGGGGATGCCGAAGCTGCCGGGGCGCTCCTCGTCGGCGCTGGCGGCGACGACGAACTCGAGCCCGCCCTCGACGACCCGGGGCACGGTGACGACCGTTCCGGCGTCGGCGGCCAGGTGCAGGACGCCCTCGATGTCGACCTCGCCCCGTACGGCGTGGTAGCCGGCGAGAACCCGCGCCTCGCGCACGACGGCCAGACGCACCAGGCGGGCCAGCACGGCCATGGAGGCAGCGGCCAGATCATCCTCGCCGAGCTCGGCGCGGCGGCGCCGCAGGGTCCGGCGCAGGGTGTCACGCCCGTCGAAGGGCGGGATCGGGGACTCGGCGGGGCCCATCACGCCACGCTAGCCACCCCGGTCGTCGACCCGGCACCCCACGGGCTTCGCGTCGGCACCCGATCCCCCTCCGCGCCCGTCACCGGGCCCGCGGGCCCATGTTGGTCGCCACCGGCCCCGCTGACTAGCCTTCCGCCGGTTCGTGTCCGACCGGCCGCAGCCGCGCGCGCCGCGGCGGCCGCGCACACAACGCCGGGCGGTTCCCGCCGCACCGGTTCGCACCGAAGCGAGCACAGGAGTCAACGTGGACGCCGTACCGTACCTGTCCCTCCTCTCCGCCGTGGCGGCGCTGGGGCTGGCGGCCTTCTTCTACACCCGGGTCAAGGCCGCCTCGCCGGGCGACGAGCGCATGGTCGCCATCATGACCGAGATCCAAAAGGGCGCTCGGGCCTTCCTCACCCAGGAGTACACCTGGGTGGCGGGCTTCGTGGTCGTGATGGCGGTGCTCATCGCCATCGTCATCGCCCCCCTGGGAGCGATCAGCTACGTGCTCGGCGCCGCCTTGTCTGCCGGCGCCGGATGGGCGGGCATGACGGTGGCCACGATGGCCAACGCCCGCACCACCAACGCCGCCAAGGAGGGGCCCGCCAAGGCCCTGCCCCTCGCCTTCCGCGGTGGCGCCGTGATGGGCTTCGCCGTGGCCGGCCTGAGCCTGCTCGGCCTCTCCTTCGTCTACCTGCTCTTCGTGCAGTGGACGAAGGTCGACGACGCCTTCGAGATCGTGACGGCCTTCGGTCTCGGGGCCAGCTCCATCGCCCTGTTCTCCCGTGTGGGCGGCGGCATCTACACCAAGGCGGCCGACGTGGGCGCCGACCTGGTCGGCAAGGTCGAGGCCGGCATCCCCGAAGACGACCCCCGCAACCCCGCCACCATCGCCGACAACGTGGGCGACAACGTCGGCGACGTCGCCGGTATGGGTGCCGACCTCTTCGAGTCCTACACGGGTTCGATCATCGCCCCCATCGCCCTGACCGCCTTCACCTTCAACCTGGTGGCCGACGACGCCGGCATCGACTTCAACCTCTCCCTGTTGATGTTCCCCCTGGCCGTCGCCTTCGTCGGCATGCTGGCGTCCATCGTCGGGGCCTTCACCGTCCGCGGGGGCGACTCCACCGACGCCGGCGCCCTGTCACGCCAGCTCCACCGGGGCACCAACGTGGCCATGCTCATCACCGTGGCCGGCACCCTGGCCGTGGCCGCCTGGCTGTTCTCCGACGGTGCCGCCTTCGAGAACTGGTGGGGTATCGGCGCCTCGGTGATCGGCGGCCTGCTCGTGGGGTGGGCCATCGGCAAGGTGGCCGAGGTCTGGACCAGCGAGCACTACGGTCCGGTCAAGAAGATCGCCGCCCAGTCCGAGACCGGTCCCGCCACCACCATCCTGGGCGGGATCTCCGCCGGCATGGTGTCGGTGGCCGCCTCGGTGGTGCTGATCGTGGCCGGTGTGCTCATCGCCTACTGGGGCGGTCAGCAGACCTTCGTCGACGAGCTCGACGGCTTCGGGGGCATCTACGGCATCGCCGTCGCCGCCATCGGGATGCTCGCCACCACCGGCGTGGTGGTGTCGGTCGACGCCTACGGCCCCATCGCCGACAACGCCGGTGGCATCGCCGAGATGGCCGAGCTCGATCCGAGCGTCCGCGAGGTGACCGACGCTCTCGACTCGCTCGGCAACACCACCGCCGCCGTGGCCAAGGGGTTCGCCGTCGGCTCGGCGGCGCTCACCGCCCTGGCCCTGTTCAAGAGCTTCGAGGTGGCCCTGGTCGACGCTGCCGGACCCAACTCGAGCTTCCCGGGCCTCTCGCTCGACGTGGGCCGCGTCGACGTCTTCGTCGGCCTGTTCCTCGGGGCCATGCTGCCCTTCCTGTTCGCCGCCTTGACCATCGATGCCGTGGGACGGGCCGCCAACAAGATGATCGAGGAGGTGCGCCGCCAGTTCCGCGAGATCCCCGGCCTGCGTGAGGGCGCCGAGGGGGTCACGCCCGACTCGGCCAAGTGCGTCGCCATCTCCACCCAGGCCTCCCTGCGCGAGATGCTGCTGCCGGGCACCCTGGCCGTGGTCGTCCCCCTCGTGCTCGGCCTGCTCGACGTCGACACCCTGGGGGGCTTCCTCGCCGGCGCCCTGGTGACGGGTTTCGCCCTGGCGATCTTCATGGCCAACGCCGGCGGCGCCTGGGACAACGCCAAGAAGTACATCGAGGCGGGCGCTCACGGGGGCAAGGGCGGCGACCCCCACAAGGCGGCCGTCGTCGGCGACACCGTCGGCGACCCCTTCAAGGACACCGCCGGCCCCTCGATGAACATCCTCATCAAGGTGATGACGATCGTGTCGCTCGTGTTCGCCTCGGCCTTCGTCTGACGCGGACCCGGCGACCCGACGAGAACAGAGAAAGAACAAGGCGGGCGGCTCCCGGAATCGGGGGCCGCCCGCCGGTCTCTCGTCCGAGCCATCAGACAGGAGACACCTCTACTATCGCACCTCGGCGTGACGATGTGAGGCCGGGAGGCGACATTTCCTCCGATTTTCGGCTGAATCGACCACTCTTCGTCACCCGATCGACCGCTGTTGGCAACATCACGGCCGCGGCGTGACGCTGTCAGGTCTCGGCGTGGCGACGGGCCCAGCTCTCGACCGCGCGGCGTACGGCTTCGGCCACCGTGTCGGCCAGCTCACTGTCACCGGCGGCACCGGTGTCGGCGGGAGCGGTTTCCCGGCCGCTTGGTTCCTCGCCGGGAGCACCGGTGTCGGTGCCGGTGCTCTGCGCCTCTCCGCCCTCGTCGGCACCCGTGTCGCGCAGGTCGATGACGGCCTCGGGCTCCTCGGTGTCGGGCCCGCCGCTCCCGACGGCGCTCGTGGCGGTTTCGCCGCCGCCGGTGCCGAGGGTGGCGGTGGCATCGGCCAGGAGAGCCTTGACGCGGGCCCGGGTGTCGGCCTCGAGACGCTCGAGATCGGCCAGGCGGGTGCTGGCGGTCTCGAGCGCCTCGTGCACGATGCGGGTCGCCTCCTCGTTGGCGTCGGCCACCAGGGTCTCGGCTTCCTTGTGGAGCTCCTCGGCCCGCTCGCGCGCCTCGCGCTCGATCTCCTCGGCCCGCTCGACGGCCTCGCGCTCGAGCCGGGCCAGCTTCTCGGCGGCCTCGCGCTCGAGCTCCTGGGCCCGCTGGCTCACCTCGCGCCGGCGGGCGGCCAGCTCGGCCTCGACGGCTTCGAGACGGGCAGCGGCGGTGGCGTCGGCCTCACCGGTGACCCGGGCGGCGTACTCGTCGGCCTCGGCGCGGAGTTGGGCGGCGCGCTCCTCGGCGTCGGTGAGGAGCTGTTCGGCGGCCGCCATGGCGTCACCGAGCACCGCCGAGGTCTGTTCGCGCAGGGCCCTGACCTCGGCCAGCTGGGCCTCGGCCGCCTCCAGGCGCGAGCGGGCGGTGGCGTCGAGTTCGTCGAGCTCGGCCCGTCGCCGTTCGAGTTCCGCCCGGGCGGCGTCGAGCTCGCGCTGGCGCTCCCTCAGCTCGGCGGTGAGAGCGTCGGCCTCCTGTTCGGCCTCGCGGGTGGTGAGCACGGCCGCCGTCTCGGCCCGGCTGCGCAGCTCGGCGATCTGGGTGCGGACCTGGGTCAGCAGGGAGGGCAGGGCGGCGTCGATGCGTTCCCAGGCATCGATGGCCCGCGTGGCCGCCGCCGCCGGGGAGGGCGTGGCCTCGGCCCCGGTCCGGTCCTCGCCGGCCGCGCCGGACGCGTCGGTGGTCGAGGCGTCGCCGCCCGGCTCGGCGGAGCCGTTGTCGGGTTCGGGATCGGGCCCGGTGTCGTCGCGGTGCGACGCGTCGTCGCTCACGCCTGTTCCTCCTCGTCGCCCGCGTGGTCGTGGTGTCGCCGCCCCGGACCCCACGGTCGGACCCCACGTCGTGCTCGCTGACGCTTGTCGTGCGGATCTTGACGCGTGGTGTGTTCGGAATCCCACGCGCCGTGAAGCATAGAGCCCGCACCCCGGCGCGGTCCAGAGGTGAGAAGCTGGAGGGCCCCGCCCACGGCGACCAGGGTGACGGCGACCAGGGCCAGGACCCAGGTCAGGGGTCCGACGCCGGTGTAGGAGAGCTCGCCGTCGTCGCCGTCGCCCCCACCCGGGGCGGTGATGCTGGTGCCGGCGACCGTCGGCGTGGTGGTCGTCTGGTTCGGGGTGGTCGACGAGGGGGAGATGGTCGTGGTCGGCTCGCGCTCGACCTCGAGCACGAGCTCGATGCGGCCGGTGCTGACGACGCCGCTCGGCGGATCGCGGGGCGGCGACTGGGTCCGGATGGGCACCCCCGGATCGATCTCGTCACCACTGTCCCCGTCGTCACCGTCGTCGTCGCTGCTCGCCGGCTCGAGGCGGGTCACCCGGACGGGGGGCGCGACCTCGAGGGAGGCGGGACGGGCCCGTGGGACCAGGTCGGGGGTCGACACCGCCCGCTCGTGGGTGACGCCGCGGGTCTGGACGATCACGGGCCGGTCGAAGGTGGGAACCTCCTGCCGGGCCCTGGCGATGAGCCCGGGCAGGAGCCCGACCGCGGTGAGCCAACAGCCCACGAGCAGCCAGCGCAGGCCGGCTCGCAGGAGGCGACCCACCACGGTGCGGGCTCCCGGTCCGGATCTCAGGCCCGGCGGCGCCGCACGGGACGGGTGGCGCTCCAGGCGATGTAGCCGAGGTCCAGCAGGACGATGGCCAACACGAAGCGCCACAGCATGCCGCTGGGCCCGGTGAAGGCCAGGGCGACACCCTCGACCTTGGTGGCGGTGAAGGTGGCGTCGGTGCCGGGCGCCGGGTTGCAGGTGAAGGTGACGACGAAGGCGTCGAGATCGACCCGGGCCTTGACCGTCCCCAGCGACAGCTGCACCGGCGAACCGGTCGGGTGGAAGGTCATGGCCGGCACGGTGAAGCGGGCCGTGGCGTCCCGGGCCGACCCGTCGCTGCCGGTGTTGGCCGTCACCGCGATCGGGAGGTCCTTGGCCTTGAGGCTCCCCTCACTGGTGTTGGACGCCTCGACCTCCACGTCGAGGAGGGCCGAGAGGCTCTGGCCCGATTCGATGAGCCCGAGGTTGATGCCCGTGTCGAACACCGAGCCGGGGATGGTGATGGTCCACTTCTGGTTCTCGTAGCGCACCGTGCCACCCGACTCCCGCTGGACGCCGGTGGCGATGACGGTGAAGTTCGAGGTGTCGGAGGTGACGTTGTTGGAGCACTCGGTCACGACCCGACCCCCGACCGTACCCGGCGGGAAGGTGGTCGTGGACGCCGCGCCGCTCGTGGTGGACGCCGGTGCGCTCGTGGTCGAGGCGGGAGCCGTCGTGCTCGTCGCCGGGGCCGTCGTGGTCGGCGTCGGCGAAGCGCCCAGCACGGTGGTGCTGACGATGGTCGGGGCGCCCGCCACGGGCTCACACGTGAAGGTGACAGGCAGGGGAAGGCCGACATCGACGGCCAGGGTGAGGGTGCCCAGGCCGATGACGACCGGATCGGCCGCGGCGGTCACCGTCACGTCGGGGACGGTGAAGGTGGTGGCGGCATCCTTGGCCGTCCCGTCGGGGTTGACCTCGACGACGACCGACAGGGGGATCCCGGTCACCGTCGTGGACCCCTCGCTCGACCCGGCGGCGGTGATGACGGCGTCGAGGGTCGAGGTGATGGTCTGACCGGGGGTGATGAGGTTCAGGTTGATCCCGGCGTCGAAGACCGAACCGGGGATGGTGACCCCCCAGGTCTGACCCGTCACCGCCACCGGATCGCCCACGTTCACCGAGGTCGGCACCGAGGCGGTCACGTCCCAGGTGAGATCGGTCAGGTTCGGGGTGACCGAGTTGGTGCACGAGGTGGGCACCGAGGCCGTGCCGGCATGGGGCGTGGGGTCGGGTCCCGATGGCGCCGTGGTGGACGGTGGCACGGTGGTCGAGGGCGGCGCGGTGGTGGACGGAGGCGCGGTGGTCGACGGCAAGGCGGTGGTCGTGGTGCTCGGTGCCGTCGTCACCGTGGTGGTGGTCGAGGGCGGCGCCGTGGTGGACGGCGGCGCCGTCGTGGTCGTGGAGCCCCCGCCCCCGCTGACCGCGACGGTGTCGAAGGGCTGGGCGGGCACGGGGTTGCGGCCGGTGCAGTCGACGGCGGGGTCGGCCACGCACCCCGCCGGCGTCGAGGTGCCCGGGGCGCAGGTGAAGGTGACCTTGATCAGACCACCGGCCACCCCTGCTGTCGTCCTCGAGCCCCCGTCGCTGAAGGCGATGTCGCCACCCGTGGGGGTCCATGCCGTGTCCGGCAGGGTGGCGGTGATTGACAGATCGGTGGCCGTCTCGTCACCGGTGCCCGGCGTGCCGTCGGGGTCGGTGATGGTCGTCTCGCCGACGACGTCCACCGTGACCGTCTGACTCGCCTCGACGGTGTTGGACGCCAGCACCGTGAACTCGATCGTGCCCGGGATGCTGTTGACGCCCGTTGTCAACAGGCCGAGGTTGTAGCCCGCTGTCAGCACCTGGGCGGGGAAGAACACGTCGAGGGTCGCTCCCGACAGGGTCACCGTGTCGGCGGGGGTCGCCGGGTTGGGCGTCGCCGCCCCCGTCAGGGTGAAGTCGATGTCGGTGAAGGTGCCGGTGGCGTTGTTCTGGCAGGAGTTCGTCGTGACCCGGGACCCGGCCGCCGCCGGACCGGCCAGGGGCACGACCAGTACCAGGGCCGCCAGCGAGGCGGCGGCCAGCGCCGCGCCCAGG
>RFFY01000200.1 GCA_003697065.1 Actinomyces sp.
GGCGTCGAGGGCCTCGGCCACGGCGGGCGCGATGCGCTCGGGCCGGTTGTGGAGATTGGCGGGGAGCCAGACCACCTCGAGGTGCCCGGCCAGTCCGGCGGACGCGAGGACGGCGCGCAGCTCGGTGGCCAGCGCCCCGCAGGCGATGATGGCGGCGCCCGTGGATCGGGTGAGCGCAGGCCCCCCGGTGCCGGCGACCGCGCGCGTCCCGTGCTCGCCGGCAGGGGTGGGGCGCTCGGGTGGGATGGTCATGGTGGCGCGGCCGGGCTCAGGCGACGGCGGGACCGGGTGGTTCGGCGCGGTGGGGGTGGCGGGCCAGGACCAGGGCCTTGGCGGTCTCGGCGGCGATGGCGGCGTCGCGGCAGTAGGCGTCGGCGCCGACCGCCTCGCCGAACTCCTCGTTGAGGGGGGCGCCGCCGACGAGGACGATGTAGTCGTCGCGCAGGCCCTTGTCGACGAGGGTGTCGATGACGACCTTCATGTAGGGCATGGTGGTCGTGAGCAGGGCGGACATGCCGAGGATGTCGGGCCGGTGCTCCTCGAGGGCGGCGAGGTACTCGTCGACGTCGGTGTTGATGCCGATGTCGACGACCTCGAAGCCGGCTCCCTCGAGCATCATGGCCACGAGGTTCTTGCCGATGTCGTGGATGTCGCCCTTGACGGTGCCGATCACGACCTTGCCGATGGGTTCGGCACCCGTCTCGGCCAGCAGGGGCCGCAGGATCTCCATACCGGCCTTCATGGCGTTGGCGGCGAGGAGGACCTCGGGGACGAACAGGATCCCGTCGCGGAAGTCGATGCCGACGATGCGCATCCCCTCCACGAGGGCCTTGTCGAGCACCTTGTCGGCGCTCCAGCCCCGGTCGAGCAGGATGGTCGTGCCCTCGACGATCTCGTCGGCGAGGCCGTCGTAGAGATCGTCGTGCATCTGGGCGACGAGCTCCTCGTCGTCGAGGGAGGCGAGGTCGAGCTCCTCCTCGTCGGCCCCTGCGTCGGCGCCCGGGATGTCGGGTGTGGTGTCGCTCACGGTGTCCTCCGTCAGTAGCGCAGGCGTCGGCCGATGCGGTGGGCGGCCTCCGCCACGAGATCCTCGATGTCGGTCGTGTCGCGCTCGCCGGGGAAGCGGTAGGTGGGCCCGTGGACGTGGACCGACCCCACCATCTCGCCGCGCCGGTCGAGGACGGGGGCGGCGACCGAGGCGATGTCGTCGGCGAGCTCGCCGATGGTCCAGGCGATCCCGCGTTCGCGGATCTGGCGCAGGCGGTGCTCGAGCTTGTCGGGGTCGGTGGTCGTGGCCGAGGTGAACGCCTGGTGGGGTCGGGCGAGATAGCTCGGCCATTCGCTGCGGGGCCGGTGGGCCACCATCACGAGGCCCGACGAAACACAGTGGAAGGGGAGACGCTCGCCGGTCCAGTCCCGGACCTGGACGGGGTTGGGCCCGTCGGCCTGGTCGAGGTACAGGACCCCGCCGTCGTCGGTGAGGACCGACAGGCCGGCCGCCTCGTCGAGGGCCTCGGCCAGTTCGACGAGGTGCTGGCGGGCGATGCCCAGGAGGTTGTCGGAGGGAACGGCGCCGGCGGCGAGGTCGAGCACGAGTTGCCCCAGGCGGTAGTCACCGCCGGGCTCGGGCTGTTCGACCGCGCCCACCTCGACCAGGGTGGCCAGGAGGCGGGCGACGGTGCTCTTGGGCAGGTCGGTGCGGGCGGCGAGGTCGGACACGCCGGCCGGGCCCGCCGACAGGCACTGGAGAACGGCGAAGGCGCGTTCGACGGACTGGACACCGCTCATGACGGCATCACCCCCTGGAGACGGGCGGCGAGAAGGGTGTTCTCGAGGAGGCTGGCGATGGTCATGGGGCCCGTACCCCCCGGCATGGGGGTGATAGCGCCGGCGACCGCCTGGACGGCCTCGAAGTCGACGTCGCCGACGATGCCCTCGTCGGTGCGGGTCACGCCCACGTCGAACACGGCGGCGCCGGGCTTGACGTGGTCGGCGGTGACCATGCGGGGCACGCCGGCGGCGGCGACGACGATGTCGGCCTGGCGGCACACCTCGACGAGGTCGGTGGTGCGGGAGTGGGCGAGGGTCACGGTGGCGTCGATGCCGCGGCGGGCCAGCAGGAGGACCTGGGGGAGGCCGACGAGGGTGGAGCGCCCGATGACGACGGCCCGCCGGCCTTGGGTTTCGACCCCGTAGCGCTCGGCCAGACGCAGGACACCCAGGGGTGTGCACGGGACGTGGCCGGGAAGGCCCCGCACCAGGCGCCCCAGGGAGCGCTCCGTCAACCCGTCGACGTCCTTGTCGGGGGGCAGCAGGGACAGGACAGGCTCGGGGTCGAGACCGTCGGGAAGGGGGAGCTGCACCAGGATCCCGTGCACCGTCGGATCCTCGGCGAGGCGACCGACGAGGTCGGCGACCCGGTCCTGGGAGGCGTCGGCGGGGAGCTCCTCGGCCCGCGAGATCATGCCCGCCTCGGCCGCCTTGCGGTGCTTGTTGCGCACGTAGATGCGGCTCGGCGGGTCGTCGCCGACGAGGACGGTGGCGAGGCACACGGGGGGCGAGCCCGCCGCCTCGATCTCGGCCCGGAGGCGGGCCACGATCTCGTCGCGGAGGCGGTTGCCGTCCATGAGGACGGCACCACCGGGTGTGCGCTGGAACTCGTCGCTGGCTGAGGACATGATCACGAGTGGGTCGGGGTCAGGACAGTCCGACGATCTCGCCGTCGTCGTCGAGATCGATGCGGGTGGCGGCGGGGCGGCTGGCGAGACCGGGCATGGTGCGCATGTCGCCGCAGATGGGGTAGACGAAGCCGGCGCCGACCGAGGCCCGGGCCTCACGCACGGTCAGGGTGTGGCCGGTGGGTGCCCCCTTGAGGGTGGGATCGCCCGAGATCGACAGGTGGGTCTTGGCGATGCACACGGGAAGGTGGCCGAAACCGGCGGCCTCGTAGGCGGCGAGCTGGCGGCGGGCGGCGGGGGTGTAGTCGACGGCGCCGGCACCGTAGATTTCGGTGGCGACGGTCTCGATCTTGGTGGTGAGGGGTGCCTCGTCGGGGTACAGGAAGCGGAACTCGGAGGGTTCGGCGCAGGCCTCCTCGACGGCGCGGGCGAGTTCGACGGCCCCGGCGCCGCCCTCGCTGAAGTGGGTGCACACGGCGACCCGCACCCCGGCGTCGGCGGCGACACGGGCGATGGCCTCGTGCTCGGAGGGATGGTCGGTGGGGAAGGCGTTGACGGCGACGACCGGGGTCACACCGTGGCGGCGGACGTTGTCGATCTGTTTGGTCAGGTTGGCGGCACCGGCGAGCACGTCGTCGGGGTTCTCCTCGAGCAACTCGGGTGGCAGGGGCTTGCCGGCGGCGATGGTGTAGCGACCCGAGTGGGCCTTGAGGGCCCGGACGGTGGCGACGACGACGGCGGCGTCGGGGACGAGCCCCGAGGCCCGGCACTTGATGTTGAAGAAGCGTTCGGCGCCCATGTCGGCCCCGAAGCCGGCCTCGGTGATGAGGTAGTCGCCCCCGCGGATGCCGATGAGGTCGCCCACGATGGAGGAGTTGCCGTGGGCGATGTTGCCGAAGGGTCCGGTGTGGACGATGACGGGGGTGTTCTCGAGGGTCTGGAGCAGGTTGGGTTCGAGGGCATCGCGCAGGATCACGGCCATCGACCCGGCGGCTTCGAGATCCTCGGCGGTGACGGGTTCGCCGTCGCGGGTGTACCCCACGACGATGCGGCCGAGGCGGCGGCGCAGGTCGCCCAGGTCGGTGGCCAGGGCCAGGATGGCCATGACCTCCGAGGCGGCGGTGATGTCGAAGCCGGTCTGGCGGGTGACGCCGTCGAGGCGGCTGCCGAGGCCGACGACGATGTTGCGCAGGGCCCGGTCGTTGACGTCGAGGACGCGGCGCCAGGTGATCTGGTGGAGGTCGAGGCCGCGGGCGTTGCCGTGGTGGAGGTGGTTGTCGACCATGGCCGACAGGAGGTTGTGGGCGGCGGTGACGGCGTGGAAGTCGCCGGTCAGGTGGAGGTTGAGCTGCTCCATGGGGATGACCTGGCTGTAGCCGCCGCCGGCGGCGCCCCCCTTGATGCCGAAGGTCGGACCCATGGAGGGTTGGCGAAGGCTGATGACGGCCCGGCGGCCGATGTGGCTCATGGCCTGGCCGAGGCCGACGGTGGTGGTGGTCTTGCCCTCGCCCAGGGGGGTGGGGGTGATGGCGGTGACCACGACGTAGCGCGCCGGGGGCCGGTCGGCGAGTTCGTCGACGGCGGCCAGGTCGATCTTGGCGAGGTCCCGGCCGTAGGGGCGCAGGAGGTGCTCGCCGATGCCCATGGCGGCGGCCACCTCGGGGAGGGGCTTGGGGCTGGCGGCGCGGGCGATCTCGAGGTCGGACGGGAAGGTCATGGTCCCCCGTTTCGTGGGAGCACCGGGCGGTCGGTCCCGTTGCGGCGGGGCGGTCCGGGGATGACCGGGCGGGTGCCGACGCCGTGGGGGTGTTCCGCTCAGCGGATCGATACTGACATGCGGAACGATACCGCGTCACGAGACGTCTGTCACGCGCGCGGTGGGAGAATGCGCGCCCCGGGGCCACGCGGCGCACTCGAGTGGTGGTGGCCCCGTGACATGAGACGGGGCGCGGGCTCAGCCGGCGAGGGGCGGCTCGAGGCGGGCCCGGACAGCGCGCCGCACCTGGGCGTCGAAGGAGCGCACGTGGGCCTCGGCGAGGCGGGCCGCCGTGTCGCCGTCGCCGGCACGCAGGGCCTCGCAGATGAGGGCA
>RFFY01000201.1 GCA_003697065.1 Actinomyces sp.
CCGAGTCCCGCCTCCGCTCGTCCTGACCCGGCGACCGGCCGAGTCCCGCCGCCCGGGGTGACTCAGTGGGGGTACAGGCCCCCGTCGACGACGAGGACCTGGCCCGTCATGTAGCTCGAGGCGGGGCTGGCGAGAAACAGGACCGGGCCGACCATCTCGTCGGGCGACGCCGGCCGCTTCAGCAGGGAACCGGCCGCCATGCGCTCGGCGGCGCCGGGGCCGACCTTGCGCACCATGTCGGTGTCGACGGTGCCCGGGGCGAGACAGTTGACCCGGATACCCCGTGGGGCCAGCTCGGCGGCGAAGCTGCGGGTCGTCGCCACCAAAGCGGCCTTCATGGCGGCGTAGATGGCCACGCCGCCGCTGAAGAGGAAGGCCCCGATCGAGCTGACGTTCACCACGGCGGCGGCGTCGCTGTCGGCGAGAACGGGCACGGCGGCCTGGGTGAGAAGGACCGGTCCCCGCAGGTTCACCTCGAAGGACTTCTGCCAGGCCTCCGGCGTCTGGGCGCCCAGGGGCTGGGCCAGGGCGTTGGCGGCGTTGTTGACCACGATGTCGAGGCGACCGAAGGTGTCGGTCGCGGCCCCGACCAGCCGGTCGGGGGTGTCGAGGGCGCCCATGTCGGCCGCCACCCCCACGGCCTCGATGCCCTGTTCGCGCAGGGCGGCCTCGGTCGCTGCACACGCCTCGGGCCGGCGGCTGGCGACCACGACCCGGGCCCCGGCGAGGCCGAGACCCTCCGCCACCGCCCGCCCGATCCCCCGGGTGCCCCCGGTGACCAGGGCCACCCGGTCGGTGAGATCGAAGAGTCGGGAGAAGGCGTCACGATCCATGGCGGCGGAACCTAACCCCCGGCCCGGGCGGCGTCACGCCGACACGACCCGACGGGTCCGGCCCCTGTCCCCGTCAGTCGGCGGCGGCGCGCGTCGGATCGACGACGACGTCGGCGAGCACCGCCGTGCGTCCCGACCCGGCATCGGTCACGACCACCCGGACCGCCCCACGCCCGAACCGGTCACCACCGGAGCCGTCACCCCCCGAGACCCCACCCCCGGAGCCGTCGACGGGCACCACCCGGGCCTCGGCCGCCTTCTCGCGCACCGGGTTCACGAAGCGCAGGCCCAGCACCCGGGGCGCACCGAGGCGTGCGGCGCCGAGCACATCACAGACGAGCAGCCCGTACAGGCCACCGTGGAAGATGCCCCAGGGATTGCGCGTGCGCTCGTCGAGCGGCGCCCGCACCAGCACCCCGCCGGTCACCTCGTCGACACCGCTCGTGATGCCGAACTGGTCCTCGAGGCTGCGGGCAGCCTCGTTCGACGGGGGCCGCGGAAAGTGGTGCTCGGCCCCGACCGGGGCGCTGGCGAGCAGGGGATCGAAGTCGGGCTCGAGCACACCGTGGCCGGCGGTCCCCCACGCCACGGGGGCGTCACCGGCGCCCTCGTCGACGGCACGGAACTCGGCCAGGGACAGACGCCGCCCCGCCCGCACACAGCGGGCGTCGACCCGGAGCGGCCCGACCCGGCACCGTCCGACGAACACCACGAAGGCGTCGGCGGTCACGCTCCAACGCGGCAGCACCCCCAGGCCCGCCGCCAGGCCCGCCCCCATGTCGATGCCCATCAGGACAGCGGCCGCCCGTAGGGCGCCGTCATCGTCGAGGGTGGCCGGCAGGGCCGGGACGCGACACGACACGGCCGCCTCCCCGGTGCGGGTGAGGCTGATCCCGTAGCGGCCCGGTACCAACTCGTAGGGGGGCGGCTCCACCGGCGTCGGTGGATGGGGGGTCGGGGCCGACATGGCGCCGACGCTAGCGCCGCCCTCCCCGCCCGCCCGTGTCGACGCCACGGCCGACAGCCCGGCAGCTCGTCGACATCGGTGCTAGACACCGGACGGAAGCGTGGGATCGGACACTGCCGGAGCGGTGACACGGGTCGAGGGGGGTCGACCATGGATCCGAGGGACGCCACCGGGGCCGCGGCGACATCAGCAGCGGCGGGCCTGCCGCCCGCCGCGCGCACCTTGCTGGGAGCGGCGCTGGTGATCTTCGTGTACACGATCGCCATCGGGATTCTCAACGGCGCCGACCTGTGGGAACCCTCACACGACCTCCTGATGAGCCACGTCCACAGCGGCACCCTCGGCTGGATCACCCTCGCCGTCGCCGGCCTGGCCGTCGCCGTGTTCGACCGCTCGACGCAGCCGGCCCCAGGCCCGGCCCCGGCTCCGGTCCACCGGGGCATCGATCGTCTCGCCTGGGCGCTGGTCGCGGCCGTCGTCGCCTACATCGCCGCCTTCGCCGTCGGTGGCACCTTTTTCGCCGACCGGATCCAGCGACCTGTCGTGGGCACGGCGCTCTTCGTCCCCGTGGTGTGGTTCCTGGTGTGGTCGATCCGCGCCTACCGCTCCCATCCGGCACCGGGCGCCGCCCATCTCGGACTCGTCCTGGCCTGGCTGTCCCTGGTGATCGGCGCCGTCTTCGGCGTCGTCCTCGGCCTGTCGACCAGCGGGCGAGACCTTCCCGGGCTCGGCGACGAGATCGGCGCGCGGATCTCCGATGCCCACCCACCCGCCATGGTGATCGGCTACCTGCTCGTCGCCGGCTTCGCCATCGTCGAATGGCTTCTGCATCCCGAGGACACGACTCGGGCGCCCCGCATCGGGATCTGGCTGCTGTTCGTCGCCGGGTTGACGGTCAACGTCGGTTTCGTCACCGGGACCGACGAACAGCTCGTGGGCCCCGCCAACGCCCTCATGATCGTGGCCGCGCTCATGGTGCTGTGGCGCTCGCGCCACCTCCTGCGGCCCGCCGTTCTGCGCCGGGCCGGACCGGGTCTGTACCCGCGCTTCGCCCTCGCATTCCTCGTCGCCTATCTCGTCATGCTGAGCGTGATCGTGTCGTGGATCGCCGGTGACACCATCGACTTCAGAGCCCCGACCGAGTCTCAGGAGGCGTTCCTGCTGGCCTTCGACCACACCATGTTCATCGGCGTCATGACCAATCTGCTCGTCGGGTCGCTGGCCCGCTTCGACCCCACGCCCCGCCGCGGCGATCGGTTCATGTGGTGGGGCACGAACATCGGCCTCGTCGGCTTCGCCCTCGGCCTGATCACGACGACGAGCGTGGTGAAGGAGATCTTCGCTCCTCTGATGGGTCTGAGCCTGCTGGTCGGGCTGATCGACCGGGGGCGCGGCCTGGGGACCGTCCACCTCCCCGCGTCGGGCGTCGCCTGAGCCGCTCCTCGCCGCTCCCCGATCGGGCTGCTCGCACCCGCGTCGAGCCCGGGCGCGCCGGGAGCCCGGTCCGAGGACCGGACCCCCGGTGGGGTCTCCCGCACATGAGGGGGATGTGCCGGCTGAGAGGGTGAGGGGGACCAGCCGGTTCGTCGGGAGATCGCTCTAGGTGGCGCGCACCGCCGTCACGTCGATGGTCGCCGCGTCCGGCAGGGCCTGGCGGACCGCGCTCCAGGCCCGTTCGGCGACGGCGGTGGCGTGCTGTTCGGACACCGAGGTGGGCACCCGGACGACGACACGGAAGTTGCGTCGCTGGCGGAAGACCTCGGCTTCGAAGGGTTCGAGATGGTCGCCGCTGGGGGTCGTCACGTCACGCCCCGGGTGGTGGGGGTCCGGTGCTCCCTCCAGCCCGAGCTGGCGGGCTGCGGTGCGGGCAGCGGCGGTCGCCAGTGCCGAGAGCTCGGACGACGGTGCGGCCCCCACCGCTTCGACCGTCTCGACGAGCTTGGTCCCGGCACCGGCGACCTCGGCCGCCGCCCACCGGCCGAAGGGGTGACCGGTGGGATCGCCTGCCACCACGAGCGGGATGCGGTGGCGGACAGCGCAGGCGACGCCGTCCTCGGTAGCCCGCCGCGGCTCGCCGCCGTGGCGCAGGGTCACCGTGACGTCGATGCCGTCGTCGACCGGGCACTGCCCCTCGATACCGGCGCACGGCCAGGCATCCGAGCCCGGTTCGTGGCAGGACACCACCTCGTGGCCGGCCCGCGACAGGGCCTCGAAGGCGGCGGCGAAGCGCTCTTCGTCGTCGGCGAGGAGCAGAACCCTCATGCGAGAAGCCTGGCCGACACCGGCGCGCCCCCTGTAGGGACCTAGGTCCCGCCGACGGGGTCCCGCCGACGGGTCGGAGCGCGGCCGGAGCCGACCGGTAGCCTGATCCGGACGTTCCCGGCCGCTGCGAGGATCGACATGAACGACGTTCGTCACCAGGCGCCCTACCCCCAGGTCGGCGAACCGGATTTCCCCGCCATCGAGCACCGGATCCTCGACTGGTGGGACGCCGAGAAGATCTTCCGACGTTCCGTCGAGCAGAGGCCCGCCGACCGCGAGTACGTCTTCTACGACGGTCCCCCCTTCGCCAACGGCCTCCCCCACCACGGCCACCTCCTCACCGGCTACGTCAAGGACGTCGTGCCCCGCTACTGGACCATGCGGGGATACCGGGTGGAACGGCGCTTCGGCTGGGACTGCCACGGCCTGCCCGCCGAGATGGAGGCGGAAAAGGAGCTGCCGGTGTCGGGGCGGGCCGACATCATCGAGTACGGCATCGACCGCTTCAACGACCACTGCCGGACCTCGGTGCTGCGCTACACCGAGCAGTGGCGCGAGACGGTCCGTCGCCAGGCCCGCTGGGTCGACTTCGACAACGACTACAAGACGATGGACCTGCCCTACATGGAGTCGGTCATGTGGGCGTTCAAGCGTCTGTGGGACGCCGGCCTCGTCTACGAGGCCTACCGGGTGATGCCCTACTCCTGGGGGGCCCAGACCCCCCTGTCCAACTTCGAGATCCGTCTCGACGACGCCACCCGCCCCCGCCAGGACCCGGCGATCACGGTCACCTTCGACCTCGATCCCCGTCCGGGCGACCCGGGTCCCCTACGGATCCTGGCCTGGACCACCACCCCCTGGACCCTGCCGTCGAACCTCGCCTTGGCCGTCGGGCCCGACGTCACCTACGCCCTGATGGCCGAGACCGGTCCCGACGGCGACGAGACCGTCTACGTGCTCGCCGCCGACGCCGTGAGCCGCTACGAGGCCCAGCTCGCCGACGCCCGCCAGGTGGGCACGGTCACCGGCGCCGAACTGGTGGGCCGCACCTACCGTCCCCTGTTCGACTACTTCGCCGACCGCCGCGAGCGGGGGGCCTTCCGGATCCTGGCCGCCGACTTCGTCGACACCGCCGAAGGCACCGGGGTCGTGCACCTGGCTCCCGGTTTCGGCGAGGACGACCAGGTGGTGTGCGAGGCCAACGGCATCGAGCTGGTCGTCCCCGTCGACGACGCCGGCGCCTTCACCGACGAGGTGCCCGACTGGGCCGGGATGAACGTCTTCGACGCCAATCCCCTCATCGTGCGCCACCTCAAGGAGGCGGGGCGCATCGTCCGCCACGACACCTACACCCACAACTACCCCCACTGCTGGCGCACCGACACACCGATCATCTACCGGGCGGTGAGCTCCTGGTACGTGAAGGTCACCGCCATCCGCGAGCGCCTCCTCGAGCTCAACCAGCAGATCAACTGGGTGCCCGAGCACGTGCGCGACGGGCGTTTCGGCATGTGGCTGGCCGGGGCCCGCGACTGGTCGATCTCGCGCAACCGCTTCTGGGGGTCCCCGATCCCCGTGTGGAAGAGCGACGATCCCGACCACCCCCGCATCGACGTCTACGGCAGCCTCGACGAGATCGAGCGCGACTTCGGGGTCCGACCCGACGATCTGCACCGTCCCTTCATCGACGAACTCGTCCGACCCAATCCCGACGACCCGACGGGCCGTTCGATGATGCGCCGCGTGCCCGAGGTACTCGACTGCTGGTTCGAGTCGGGGTCGATGCCCTACGCCCAGGTGCACTACCCCTTCGAGAACACCGACTGGTTCGAGGGACACTTCCCCGCCGACTTCATCGTCGAGTACATCAACCAGACGCGGGGCTGGTTCTACACCCTGCACGTGCTGGCCGGCGCCCTGTTCGACAAGCCCGCCTTCCAGAACGTCATCTGCCACGGGATCCTGCTGGCCGCCGACGGCTCGAAGCTCTCCAAGAAGCTCCGCAACTACACCGAACCCACCGAGATCTTCGAGACCAAGGGCGCCGACGCCCTGCGCTGGTACTTCATGTCGTCGAACATCGTCCGTGGGGGCGACGCCCGCATCTCCGACCACGCCATCGACGAGGTGATCCGGCGGGTGATGCTGCCGGTGTGGAACGCCTACAGCTTCTTCACCCTCTACGCGAACGCCGAGGGCTACCGGGCCCGACGCCGTACCGATTCGCCCGCCCTCCTCGACCGCTACATCCTCGCCAAGACCCGGACCCTGGTGGCGGCGGTCACCGAGAGGATGGACGCCTACGACCTGCCGGGCGCCACCGCCGAGATCCAGGGCTTCATCGACGCCCTCAACAACTGGTACATCCGCCGCAGCCGCGAGCGCTTCTGGGGCACCGGCGGGGAGCGGGTCGACGAGACGGGCACACCCACCGGCGACCCGGCCGCCTTCGACACCCTCTACACGGTGCTCACCACCCTGTGTCAGGTGGCGGCGCCCTTCCTGCCCCTGCTCACCGAGGAGATCTGGCGGGGCCTCACCGGGGGCGATTCCGACGCCGCCGACTCGGTCCATCTCACCGACTGGCCCTCGCTCGACGAGCTGCCCGCCGACGACGCCCTGGTGGCGACCATGGACCGTCTGCGCCAGGCTGCCTCGGCGGCTCTGCGCCTGCGCGAGGAGACCGGCCTGCGGGTCCGCCTGCCCCTGGCGTCTCTCACGGTCGCCGGTCGCGACGTCGCCTCCCTCGAGCCCTACGCCGATCTGCTGGCCGACGAGGTCAACGTCAAGGCCGTGCACCTCACCGACGACATCGGCGGCCTGGCCCGCTTCGTCCTGCGTCCCGACGGCAAGGTCCTCGGTCCCCGCCTGGGCAAGGCGGTCCAGGAGGTGTTCGCCGCCGCCCGGGCCGGCGACTGGGAGGCGGGCGACGACGGCACCATCCGGGTGGCGGGCCAGGTGCTCCAGCCCGGCGAGTACTCCCTGGCGCTGGAGTCCGCCGACGGGGTGACGGCCGCCGCCCTGCCCACCAACGACGCCGTCGTCACTCTCGACACCGAGGTGACCCCCGAGCTCGAGGCCGAGGGACTCGCCCGGGATCTCGTGCGTCACGTGCAGCAGGCCCGGCGCGACGCCGGACTGGAGGTGACGGACCGCATCGAGCTGGTCGTCGACACCGACCCCGAGCTGGCCGCCGCCCTACGCGCCCACGAGCCCTACGTCGCCGAGCAGGTTCTCGCCGTCGGTGTCGAGCTGGGGCCCGTCGACGAGGACCGGGGTCTCCACGTCACCGAGACCCGGATCGAGGACCATCCGGTCCGTCTGGGCCTCCGCCGCGTCTGACCACCGGCCGTCCCCGGCCCGGCGTCGGGTCACCGCAGACGCCGTCGGGTTCGTGCCCGATGAGCCGCCGGATCACCGCAGACGCCGTCGGGTTCGTGCCCGATGAGCTGCCGGGTCACCGCAGACGCTGTCGGAGGGCCAGGCTCACCGTGTCGATGGCGGCGGTGACCACCACCAGGGCCAGCACGACCGAGGTCACCGCGGCCAGGTCGCGGGCCGCCAGGTGGTCGCGGACGAGCTGGCCGAGCCCGCCGGCCCCGACCACGCCCACCATGAGGGTGTCGCGCACCACCACCTCCCAGCGGTACAGGCTCAAGGCGGCGAGGCGGGACGCCGCCTCGGGCAGGTCCCCGTAAAGGAGAGCGCGCAGAGGGGTGGCGCCGAGCCCGACCAGGGCCGTGCCGTGGCGGTGGCCCCGTTCGGTGACGGCCTCGACGAACAGACGCCCCAGCACCCCGGCCTCGTAGACGCCCAGCGCCACCGCCCCCGGCCACGGGCCGGGAAACAGCACCAGCACCACCAGAAACGCCCACACCGGCGCCGGCACGGCCCGGGCGAACAGGGCGAGCGCCGCCGTCGCCGCCCGGGGGACGAACCCGGCGCCGGGCCGTCCCGCCACCAGGACCACACCCACGGCCACGGCCACGGCGAAACCCGATGCCAGCACCGACATGGCGATCGTGTCGACGGCGGCGCCGGCCAGGACGCCGAGACCACCCGGACCCGCCCGGGGCGGCCACACCTCGCCGAGGAGTTCGGTCCCGAGGGTACGTGTCCGCGCCGACCACAGGTGGCTCGGGTGGATCCCGACCACCCACCAGGCGGCGGCGATGCCGGCGACGACCAGCACCACCACGGCGCCGGGCGGGAGCGAACCGACCCGGACCGACCCCCCGCCGGCCCCGCCGGCCCGCCGGGCCCGGCGCACGAGCGCCGACAGGCCCTCGACCAGGCCCGACAGCACGACCAGGGCACCCAGCAGGGTCCACATCTCGCCGTAGCGGAGGGTCTGGAAGCTCAGGTCGAGCTGATAGCCGAGCCCGCCGAGCCCCACCACCCCCAGAACGGCCGCCGACCGCAGGGCACACTCGAGGCGGTAGAAGGCGTAGGACGTCAGCTCGCCCCGAACCCGGGGCAGGATCCCGTAGGCCAGCGCGGGCACGCGGCCCGCACCCCCCGCCCTCAGGGCCCGGTAGGGGGCGGGGTCGGTCTCGTCGATCGTCTCGGCGAACACCTTCGCCGTCACCGCGCCGAAGGGCACCCCGATGGCGATAACGGCCACCAGGGGATCGAAGCCGAGCACCTGGACGAAGAGAAGAGCCCAGAGGATCTCGTGCACGGCGCGTGGCACCACGAGCACCAGCGAGGCGAGGCGGGGAAGAGGGGCGTCGCCCCACACCAGACGCGACAGGACGAAGGCGCCCGCGGCCCCGAGGACCAGCGACAGGGCCGTGCCCAGGACCGCCACCCCCGCCGTCGTCACCGCCGCGTCGAGGGTCAGGCGCAGAAAGTCGCCGTCGAGGACGGGGTGGCGGACCGCCGTCCAGAAGCGGGCGAAGCTCGACCATCCCCGTTCGTTGACGACCTCACCGGTCCCGGCCCGCAGAGCGGCACCGACGAACACGGCGACGCCGATCAGCAGGCCCGTCCGCCGGGAGAGACGCGGCCGCTCCACGAGCGGGCCTCAGGCCGCGTAGAGGGCGGCGAGTCGCCGCTCGTCGATCTCGGACGGCCCGGCGTCGAACACCAGGCGCCCGGCGCGCAGGCCGACGAGGCGGGTGGCGTGACGCCGGGCGAGAGCGGGATCGTGCAGGGCGACGACCACGGTCCGCTCGGCGGTGGGGTCGCACAGGCGACCCAACACGAGATCGCCCGTGCGGGGATCGAGGGAGGCGACCGGCTCGTCGGCCAGCACCAGCGCCGCCTGCTGGCGCAGGGCCCGCGCCACCGCCACCCGCTGACGCTCCCCGCCCGACAGCTCGTCGGTGCGACGGTCGGCCACGCCCGCCAGGTCCAGACCCTCGAGCAGGCGGTCGACCTCGTCCCGGCCCCGGGGGGCGACCAGGGAGATCAGGGCCCGGGCCGTGGACCAGCGGCCGAGCAGACCGGCGTTGACGTTGTGCACGACGCGCAGCGACCCGACCAGGGGCGGATCCTGTTCGACGAGCCC
>RFFY01000202.1 GCA_003697065.1 Actinomyces sp.
CACGCTGGCCGGAAGGGTGCTCTTCGCCTTCGGGATCCGCGTGCCCGTCACCACGATCGGGTCGGCCTCGATGGTCCAGAGCGTGTCGGGGTCCTGCGCCCGGCCCGCCAACGGCCCGAGCAACAGCCCCACACTCAACAAGAGGATACGACGATACGACATCAGACGACGAGGATGCGGGGGGATGAAGAACGGCGGACGGCATACCGCCGGACGGCATACCGCCATCGGGGCGTCTGCAGCGCCCTCGCCTCGGAGCCAGGCCGGCCGGGGCCTCCACGGCTTCCGTCTACCACGTCAGCCATTCGATCTCCACGACCGTACCCGCCGGCGGGTCCTCCCATGGCTCGGGGGCGTGGATGATACAGTTGGCCTGGAGCACGGAGGAGTACAGGTTGGAGCCCTGCGGGCCGGTGTGGCGCACGTGCAACCGCCCGTCCTCGCCGAACGCTGCGATGCCGCGGATGAAGTGATGCAGCCCGGCCTTCTTATCGAGCGGGGCGTCGAGGACGGCGGGATGCCGCGGGCGCAGGATCTCGGTGCGCCCCAGCATCGTCGCCAGCGCGGGGCGGACGTACTGCTCGAAGCACACCGCCGAGGAGACGGGGTTGCCGGGCAGGCCGAAGACGGGCTTGCCGCCGAGCCGCCCGAAGGCGAGCGGCTTGCCGGGCCGCTGGCGGACCTTCCAGAAGAGGAGTTCCATGCCGAGGTCGTCCAGGACCTGTTTGACGAGGTCGTAGTCGCCCACCGAAACGCCGCCGGAGAACAACAGCACGTCGGCGGCGAGGGCCTGTTCGATGACGGAGCGGATATGACGGGCGTCGTCGCGGGCGCGGAGCGGCGGCAGCGGGTCGCCGCCGGCGGTGCGGACCTGCGCAGCCAGCGCCGGGGCGTTCGAGTCGCGGATCTGTCCGGGGCCGAGCGCAGCGCCCACGTCCACGAGTTCGTCTCCCGTGGCGATGACGGCCACGCGCGGCGGCACCCGCACGGCCACCTCGGCGTAGCCCAGCGTCGCCATCATGCCGATGGCCGGCGGGGTAACGACCGTGCCGGCGGCGATCATCTCGTCCCCCGCACGCACGTCCTCCCCGGCCAGGCGCACGTGCTGGCCGGGCGCGGGCGCCTGACGGATCACCACGGTGCCGTCCGGCCCCGGCTCCGTCCACTCGACCGGCACGACGGCGTCGGCACCCTCGGGCACCGGCGCGCCCGTCATGATGCGGGCACAGGTCCCCGCCTCCACCCGCCGCGTCGGGGCGGCTCCCGCCGGAATCTCCTCGATGATCGACAGCCGGGCCGGCAGCGCAGCGAGGTCGGCCGTGCGAACGGCGAAGCCGTCCATCGCGGAGTTGTCGAACGGGGGGATCGCGTCGCGGCTGCGCACCGGTTCGGCCAGCGTCCGCCCCAGAGCCTGGTGCAGGGGGCTGCGCTCGACGGGCTGTGGCGCCACGGCCTCGACGATGATCGCCCGCGCTTCGTCGACGGCAAGGAAGGTTTTCATCGGAACGAACGGGAAGCGGGAGTGCCGGCACTGGAATGCCCCCAGTCTTTGTGCCAGGAGCTATGTTAGTGCCAACACCGGTTCAGGGATGATGTCGGCCTGCTCGCGGTACGTTGCCGCGAAGGCCGACGGTGTCAGGTAATCCAGCCCGCTGTGTGGACGGTACGTGTTGTA
>RFFY01000203.1 GCA_003697065.1 Actinomyces sp.
GCCGACGTCGAAGGTGACACCGGCCACGTCGAGGCCGGCCAGGCGACGCAGGAAGCGGTCGAGGCGGCCCGGATCCATGACCGCCAGCATGAGCCATCACGGGGCGTGGATCAACCGTGACGGGCGGTGGCGGGTCGCGATCTTTGGGAAAGCGTTGTGAATTCCCTGCGGCCCGGTTGAGAACGGCCCTCCACTCTGTGCCGGTGCACGCCGACAGGTGTGTCCATCGAGTGGCGAGACGGCGGCCCGACCGGCGGCCCTTTCTCCCTCGAGTGACCGATCGCATCCACAAGACCAGGGGAGCCGGGCAATGACCACCGCAACGAGCGGGCTCAGCGACCAGCACGAGGACAAGCCGAAGCGCCGGTGGTGGCGCGGCACGAGGCGGCGCCAGCTTCTGGGCGCCGCTCTCGCCGCGGTCACGCTCGCTTCGGTGACGACCTTCGTGGTGGGCGGTGACAGCCAGGAGGCGGCCGCCGCCGCGGCGGGACCCACACCGCCGCCCCAGACCAACACCTTGTGCGACGTCGACTTCCCGGCCCGCGACGGTGACGGCCACGGGCTCCCCTCGGAGCTGGACTGGACCGACACCGCTCTCGTTCCGGTCGACCTCTACACGATCGCGCCGGCGCCCGGTCAGCCTGGCGCCTACACCGAGACCGGTCCCTTCTCCGGTGACCTCACCTACTCGGTGGTGCTCGACAACACCGGCGACCCCTTCGACCCGAACATCTCGAACCACCCGAGCTTCCACGACATGAAGGGCCACTCGCCCGTCGTGGTCAGCGGGCGGGCGACGGTCACCGGCGATCCCGCCGGCCCCGAGATGACGATCGAGCTGCCCCGCGGCTGCCGCTACGTGATCTCGATCCGCGCCCATGGCACCGACGGCACCGCCTACGACGCCACCGGTGGCGTGGTGCGCATCGAGGATGCCGCCTACTGGACCACCGGCGGCCGTACCCCCGCCGACGAGGACCTCACGACCCGCATCGGGATGTACCCCGACGATCAGCTCCCCCTGGCCCAGGTCGTCGTGCAGGCCTTCCACGACTACGCCCAGACCAACCTCCAGTTCGACATCGGCGAGCCCGGCCTCGAGGGCTTCGACGTCATCCTCGAGGACGGCGGTGAGCGCACCGTCGACTACTGGGGCAATCCCATCTGCACCAACTACGTGCTCGACCCCGTCACCGGCTGGCCCACCTTCGATCCCGTCACCGGCGAACCCGTCATCGACGCCGCCGACCCGGGGGGCAACTGCCTCACCGGCCCCGACGGCGTGGTGACCATCAAGTACATCCCCGCCGGCCTCTACTCGATCATCGTCGTCCCGCCCGACAACACCGACTGGATCCAGACGACCACCATCGAGGGCACCCACGCCATCGACGTGTGGATCATCGAGGGTGACCAGGGCCTCGGTGGCGAGTTCATCGGCGACGCCAACGCCGCCACCTTCCAGGCCGTCGGCTTCGTCTCGGCCACCGAGAAGCCCAACCTGGGCCAGCCCGGCGTGCAGTACCACTACCCCTACGCCCCCGATCCCAACGGCGGCGACATCGTCGGGTGTCTCTACAACGGCCAGATGTTCCCGCCCGCCGTCACCTTCCCCCAGAACGGCATCGAGAACGCCGACGGCACGGTGGAGCCCGTCACCAACGGCTACGTCGCCCTGAACGACGTCGGTGTCCACGACACCCTGATGGCCCTGGTGCCCACCGACGCCAACGGCTGCTTCCGCTTCGAGGACGTGCCCCAGGGCTCCTACATGCTCGCCGCCTTCGACTACGAGCTGCTGTACATCATGGGCTTCTACAACGTCACCGTCGACGCCACGACGGTGCAGCCCGGCACCCCCACCGCCCCCGACACCGGCTTCGTCAACGGGGTCGTCGACATGGGCGACCAGTTCCTCCTGCGCTGGTTCGGCTGGGCCTCGGGCCACGTCTTCTACGACAACGGCATCGCCCGCAACGGCACCCCCATCGACGACCCGGCCACGCCCGGTCCCGACACCAAGGACGGTTCGGCCAGCGCCGCCGGCAACGGGGTGCGTGACTGCATCGGCCAGAACGACCCCGGCTTCGACTACGACACCGTCGATCCCTCCCTGTGCGAGGCCGGCATCCCCAACTGGCCGGTGAACATCCGCAACCGGGACGGCGCCGTCGTCAAGACCACCGTCACCGACGCCAACGGTTACTACGAGGTGGCCACCATCTGGACCCCCCTGTTCCAGTGGCAGGTGGTCGAGGTCGACGCCGGAGCACTCGACGTGACCGGCCTGTCGGTGCACGACGCCTTCGACCGCAACAAGGTCCACAGCCAGGCCCAGTGCCCGCCGGGTGTGGCCACCCTGCTCGAGGTGGGCGGCACCGCCATCGACGAGAACTGCCTGCCGGCCGAGCTCGGCGGTGGTCTGCTGGCGGCCTCCATCTACCAGGCCAACCTCAACAACGTCATCGACTTCGGCAAGGTCTCCTACCTCGACCCGGCCGCCCCCAACGGCTTCCTCACCGGGGGCACCGGCAACGGCGGCATCCAGGGTGCCGTCATGGCCTCGGTCACCCGGGCCGAGTGGGCCGGCTCCCAGCAGGCCGCCGAGGACAACGAGCCCGGCATCCCCAACGTCAAGATCAACATCTACGAGCTCGACCCCGCCTGCACCCTGGTCGATCCCGTCACCGGTGCCACCGGGGCCGACAACCCCGACTGCTACACCCTGCCCGGTCCCGATCAGGACCCCGACACGCCCGGCGTGCAGAACTGGGTCCGCACCGACGAGTGGCAGGGCCCGGGCCTGAGCCGCAACGGCCAGACCTGCACCGTGCCCATGCGCGACGGGTCGCCCTACAAGGCGGTCAACCCCACCTGGGGCCCCCTCGGCGACGAGTGCACGGGGAGCTGGATCCTCGGTCCCCACACCAAGGACGGCGCCTTCGACGGTGGCTTCGCCTTCGGCGATCTCCCCGCCGGTCACTACGTGATCGAGGTGGAGATGCCCCCGGGGTGGCAGATCGTCAAGGAGGACGACATCAACATCGACGAGGGCAACTCGTATGTGCCCGCCGTGCCGCCCGCCGGGTGCGCCGGTGAGTACCACTACGCCCAGGTGCCCGAGGTCTACGCCTCGCCCTACGACGCCTTCGACGCCGCCGGCAACTACAACGGTGCACCCCCCGTGCGCCTGTGCGACCGGCGCCTGGTCAACGTCAAGCCCTTCCGCAACGCCGGCGTCGACATCTTCGCCATGCCGACGGGTACCGACACGACCTACACCACCAACGCCATCGACAACGCCGGCAACCTCATCACCAACCCGGTCGAGCCCGCCGCCGTGGCCCCCGACCAGGTGTGGACCTCGCCCGAGGCCGTGCCCCTGCCCGGACGCATGTACGGCCTGGTCCTCAACGACCTGGTGATGACGGCCAACACCAACTCGTTCAACTTCGGCGAGCAGGCCGGCGTGGCCAACATCCCCATCGGCATCTACGACTTCACCGGCCAGCTCATCACCACCGTGTGGACCGACGAGAACGGCAACTACGAGGTCCTGTTGCCCTCCGGCTACTCCATCAACCGGGCCAGCCCCCGGGGTGACGCACCGAAGATGTACCGGGTGGTCATCAACGACCCGGGTCCCGACCCGGCCAACCCCAACTGGGGCTACGACCCGGCCTACATCACCAACCCCAACATCCTCGACATCTGGCCCGGTACCTTCACCAAGGCCGACACGCCGGTGCTCTCGCTCGGGGCCAACGGCAGCCGCTGCTCCCTGCCCACCGCCACACCCCAGTTCTTCCTGGCCAGTGACGTGTACGGCACCAGCGGCACCCTGCCCACCGACTACGTGCTGACCGGCCTCAACTTCACCGACGCCGCCACCGGCAACCCGGCCCAGGTCACCCTGACCCCGGTCACCGCCTCCGGCGTGCTCGACGAGGCCAACGCCGTGGTCGTCGATCCGGCCCACGTCAGCGTGGTCCAGCAGGTGTCGCCCCTCGACGGGATCAGCGTCTACGACGAGCTCCACATCGACCTCGCCGCCGTCGAGGCCGACGTGGTGGCCGCCACCGGCGCCGGGCTCGAGGGCCC
>RFFY01000018.1 GCA_003697065.1 Actinomyces sp.
AACACCCTGCTGGGGATGGTGATCGACGTCGAGTCCCGTCGCCCCGTGCTGGGTGCCGGCCGGGGCGGGGTGTCGGGTCGCGCCATCCATCCGGTGGCGGTCCGGGCCGTCTACGACGTGCACGAGGCCCTGCCCGAGGTGCCGATCGTCGGGGTGGGTGGCACCGCCGACGGGATCGATGTCGTAGAGTTCCTCCTCGCCGGTGCGTCGGCGGTCGAGGTCGGCACCGCGACGTTCGCCGATCCCCGGGCGCCGGAGCGGATCCTCGACGAACTGGCCCGCTGGTGCCGCCGCCACGGCGTGCAGAGTCTCGACGAGCTGATCGGAGGAGCCCATGAGCGACGCTGAGGTGACCGGAGGCGGTGACGAGCTGAGAGACCGCCTGGCGCTCGCCTTCGACGTCGACGACCTGGTGGAGGCCACGCGCCTGGGGCGTCGCCTCGTGGGTTACTTCGGTGTGGCCAAGATCGGCCTCGAGCTCTACAGCGCCGCCGGTCCCGACGCCATCGGTGCGCTGGGCGAACTCGGCTTCCGTGTCTTCTGCGATCTGAAGCTCCACGACATCCCGACCACGGTGGAGAAGGCCTCCCGGGTGCTCGGTGCCCTGGGCGTGTCCCACGTGACCTATCACGCCCACGGTGGGGTCGAGATGCTGGCAGCGGGGGTGGCGGGCCTGAGCGAGGGCGCGCGGAACGCGGGGGTCGACGAGCCCGCCTCCCTGGCCATCACCGTCCTCACCAGCGACGCCGATGCCCCACCCCACATCATGCCGAAGCGGGTCATGGTCGCCGCCGAGGCCGGCTGTACCGGCATCGTGTGCGCCGCCGCCGACCTGGCCGAGGCCCACCACTACGCCCCCCGGCTCCTGCGGGTGGTGCCCGGCATCCGCCTGCCGGGTGATCCCGTCGACGACCAGAGGCGGGCGGCATCGCCGGCGGAGGCCCTGGCGGGCGGCGCCGACCTGCTGGTCGTCGGCCGGGCCGTCACCCGCGCCCCCGACCCGGTGGCCGCCGCCGAGCGCCTCCACGCCGCGGCCCTGGGTGCCGAGGTCTGAACCCGGTGGAGGTCCCCGAGGCCGTCGCCCGCGCCGTGGCCGATGTCCGTGAGAGCCGGGCCGCCCTCTTCGACGCCGTCGGACGGGGCGAGATCGACCTCGAGGGCCTCGCTGGCGTCGCTGCCGCCGATCCGGCCGTCGCCGACTGTCGCATCCTGCCCGTCGTCGAGTCCCTGCCGGGGGTGGGCAAGGTGGCGGCCCGCCGAGCCCTCGCCGACGTCGGCATCGACGAGCACGCCCCGGTCGGCAGCCTGAGCACCGACGATCTGCGCCGTCTCCGGCAGCGTCTCGACGATCCGTCGGCCACCCGGGCGCGTCCGGGTGGGACCACCGGCGGGGCCGAGACCGCCGCCCCGGGGCCCGACGAGGATGCGGCCGCCGGCGACGACGCCCTCGCCGGTCGGCGCATCATCGTCATCTCCGGACCCGGCGGGGTGGGCAAGGGCACCCTGGTCGAACGCCTCCTCGCCGCCGACCCCGACCTGTGGCTCTCCCGTTCGTGGACGACGCGGGCGCGCCGGCCCGGCGAGGCCGCCGACGCCTACCACTTCGTCGACCGCGAGACCTTCGAGGACGCCGTGCGGCGCGGGCGCTTCCTGGAGTGGGTCGAGTTCCTCGACTACCTCCAGGGCACGCCCGTGCCCGACCCGCCACCGGGTCGCGACGTCGTGCTCGAGATCGACGTCCACGGTGCCCGTCAGATCCGCGAACGCTACCCCGACGCCCTCCTCGTCTTCGTCGACGCCCCCAGCCGGGCCGACCAGGAGGCACGCCTGCGCGGCCGCGGCGATCCCGAGGAACGGGTCCGGGCCCGCCTGGCCAAGGCCGACGAGGAGGCCGCCCTGGCGCGCCGTCTCGGTGCCCACACCATCGTCAACGACGACCTCGACCGGGCCCTGGCCGAGCTGCGCGCCCTCATCGAGGCCCACCGGGCCGGCGCCGGGCGCCCCGACGACGCCTGACCCCGAGCCCGAACACGGCGGGGCGGGCCCCGGGGCACCATCGGACACGAAGCCGGCCCTGCTAGCCTGATCCCCCGGTCCGGGAGGCGCCCAGCGCCCGCCCGGCGCGTCCACCCCCTGCGCGGAGACACACCATGGCCGACGGCTACGACACCATGATGACGCCGCCCATCGAGGAGCTCCTCGATGCGGCCGGATCCAAGTTCCGCCTCGTCACCCTGTCCGCCAAGCGGGCCCGCGAGATCACCAACTACGTGGGTCACCTCGGCCAGGGCATCGGGGCCAACGTGCCTCCCCAGGTCACCTCCACCCGGTCCAAGCCCTTGTCGATCGCCTTCGAGGAGATCGCCGCCGGCAAGATCACCTACCGCGAGGTCGACCCCGAGGCCGAGGCGGCGGCCGCGGCCGCCGAGGCCGAAGCCGCCCTCGACCTTCCCGTGGGTCCCGGCGACGAGAGCGCCTGACCGGCGCCCCGCGTCGATGAACGATCTCCGGGGTCGCCGCATCGTCCTCGGCGTCACCGGGGGCATCGCGGCCTACAAGGCCGTCGAGGTCTGCCGCCGTCTCGTCGACGCCGGCGCCGAGGTCGTGCCCGTCCTCACCCGGGGTGCGCTGCGCATGGTGGGCGAGACCACCTTCAGCGCCCTGGCGGGCAACCGGGCCCGCACCTCGCTCTTCGACGACCCCGACCCCATCCCCCACACCCGCCTCGGTCAGAGCGCCGATGCCATCGTCGTGGCCCCCGCCACCGCCCGCATCCTCGCCGACCTGCGCAGCGGACGGTCGGGTGATCTGCTGACCGCCACGGTCATGGCGTCGCGGGCACCCCTCGTGCTCGCCCCCGCCATGCACACCGAGATGTGGGAGCAGGCGGCGATCCAGGAGAACGTGCGGATCCTCGCCGAGCGGGGTGCCGTCGTCGTCGGCCCCGACGAGGGACGCCTGGCGGGGGGCGACGTGGGTGCCGGTCGACTGGCCGCGCCCGCCGTGATCGTCGAAGCCGTGCGACGCGTCCTCGGTCCCCGCGACCTCGAGGGACGCCGCGTTCTCGTCACCGCGGGCGGCACCCGCGAGCCCATCGACGCCGTGCGCTTCGTCGGCAACCGGTCCTCGGGCAAGCAGGGGCACGCCCTGGCCGCCGAGGCCGCGGCCCGCGGCGCCGAGGTCGTCCTCGTCACCACCCGCCCCGACACCGCGCCCCCGGGGGTGCGGGTCGTGCCCGTCGAGACGGCGGCGGAGATGCACGACGCCTGCGTCCTCGAGGCGCCCGCTTGCGACATGGTCGTCATGGCGGCGGCCGTCGCCGACTTCCGTCCCGTGGCCCCCGCCGCCGGCAAGCTCAAGAAGACCGACGGTGTGCCCCGGGTCGAGCTCGAGCCGACCGTCGACATCCTCGCCGCCCTCGGCGCCGCCAAGCGCCCCGGTCAGATCCTCGTGGGGTTCGCCGCCGAGACCGACGAGCTCGTCGCCCACGCCCGCGAGAAGCTGGCCCGCAAGAAGCTCGACTGGATCGTCGCCAACGACGTCTCGAAGCCGTCGGTCGGCTTCGAGCACGACACCAACGAGGTGGTGCTGCTCGGCGCCGACGGCACGCGCCATGATGTGGCCCTGACGGACAAGCGCGAGATCGCGCGCGCCGTGTTCGACACGGCGCTCGGCCGCCCCCCGACCCGCCCCACGACTCAGGAGCACGAGTGAATCGCTGGACCTTCACCTCGGAATCGGTGTCCGAGGGTCACCCCGACAAGATGGCCGACCAGATCTCCGACGCCATCCTCGACGCCATGCTCGAGCAGGACCCCATGAGTCGGGTCGCCTGCGAGACCCTCGTCACGACGGGCTTGTGCATCGTCGCCGGCGAGATCACCACCGAGGCCTACGTCGACATCCCCGGCACGGTACGCCGCACCATCTGTGAGATCGGCTACGACCGCGAGTCCTTCGGCTACGACGGCAACACCTGCGGCGTCATGGTCGCCATCGACGAGCAGTCGCCCGACATCGCCCAGGGTGTCGACGCCGCCGAGGAGGTGCGTTCCGGCCGCTCCGGCGAGGAGGACGAACTCGACCGGCAGGGCGCCGGCGACCAGGGGATGATGTTCGGCTACGCCTGCGACGAGACCGACGTGCTCATGCCCCTGCCCATCCACCTGGCCCACCGTCTCGCCGAACGCCACGCCGAGGTCCGCAAGGCCGGGACCATCCCCTACCTGCGACCCGACGCCAAGACCCAGGTCACCTTCGAATACGAGGGCAACCGCCCCGTGCGCCTCCGGACGGTGCTGATCTCCACCCAGCACAACGACGGCGTCGATCGGGACACCATGATCCGCCCCGACCTCATCGAGCACGTCATCGAGCCCGTCATCCCGGCCGCCTTCGCCGACGACGACTACGAGGTGCACGTCAACCCGACGGGCCGTTTCGTGATCGGCGGCCCCGTGGGCGACGCCGGCCTGACCGGTCGCAAGATCATCGTCGACACCTACGGCGGCATGGCCCGTCACGGTGGCGGCGCCTTCTCCGGCAAGGACCCGTCCAAGGTCGACCGTTCGGCGGCCTACGCCGCCCGGTGGGTGGCCAAGAACGTGGTGGCGTCGGGAGCCGCCACCCGCTGCGAGGTCCAGGTCGCCTACGCCATCGGCATGGCGCATCCGGTGTCGATCCTGGTCGAGACCTTCGGGACCGAGACCGTGGACCGCGCCGCCATCGAGCGTGCCGTGCGGGAGATCTTCGACCTGAGGCCGGCCGCCATCCTGCGCGACCTCGACCTGCGCCGACCCATCTACCGTCCCACCGCCGCCTACGGCCACTTCGGTCGGACCAGCGACGAGGGCTTCACCTGGGAGCGCACCGACCGGGTCGACGAGCTGCGTTCGGCCCTGGGCCTCTGAGCGGGTCCGGCGTTCCACCGGCGGCGCCGCCACCGCGGCCCGAGCGGGTGGCGGTGCTGCCCGACATCGTCACCCTGGACCGCACCTTCGACTACCGGGTCCCGCCGGCCTGGCACGAGGACGGTCGCGCCGCCGCCTTGACCGTGGGATCCCGGGTCCGGGTGGTCCTCCACGGCCGGCGGGTCGGCGGGTGGATCCTGGCCCTCGACCCGCAACCCCCGGCCGACGTCGAACTGTCGCCCCTCGCCCACTATGCGGGCATCGGCCCACCCGCCGAGCTGGTGGAGCTGGCCCCGTGGGTGGCGTGGCGCTGGGCTGGGCGCCGGGTGCACGCCCTGCGTGCCGCGTCCCCGCCGCGCCGCATCCTCGCCCTGCCGCCCCGGCCTCCGCGCACCCCGGTGCCCGTCGGGCCGCCCAGCGGCGCCGACACCGCCTTCGACCACGAGCGCTGTGTCGTCCGGATCCCTCCCGCCGACGAGGTGACCCCCCTGGTGCTCGCCGCCTGCCGGCGGGGCGACACCCTGGTCG
>RFFY01000204.1 GCA_003697065.1 Actinomyces sp.
CGGCGCAGACGCACGACGGCGGCCGCCCCGTCGTCGGACACCACCCGGTAGGCGAGGGGCCCGAATCCGTAACGCCACACCAGGTGAGCGGTGTCGCGCCGGGTCCGCAGACCGTCGACCGGGCCGATCCGCCCGACCAGGTCGGCGGCCACGGGCTCGATCGGGTCCCCGATGGCGAGGGGTTCGGACCACTTGCGGGCCGGTGCCCGGGCCCGGGTCAGGCGGACCAGGGCGGCGGGACCGGCCACCCGGATCCGGGCGCCGAGGCGGCCGGCATCGACCCAGCCCATGGTCAGGTACCCCGCGCGACTCGAGGCGTTGGGGGTGTTGAAGACGAAGGCGGCCCCCTCGGCGGTGAGCTCCTCGACGGCGGTGAGGGTGAGGGAGCGGAAGATCCCCCGGCGCCGGTGGTCGGGGTCGGTCGCCGTGTCGACGGCCCGCACGGCGGTCACCACGCCCGTCGCTGGCGCTGCCTGTTCCCGTGCCGGGCGGCCGGGTGCCGTCGGCTCCCCGCCGTCCGAGCCGGGGCCGACGAAGCGCCAGCGCAGCATGGCCCGGAAGCCGACCACCCGGTCCCCGGCGACCGCCACCCACAGCGGGGAGGGCCCGGCCGGATTGTCGAGGTGCTTCCAGCGGAAGAAGGCGGCGTGGGGTTCGCCGGGGTCCCACCCCAGTGCTCGGGCGGCCACGGCGATACACGCCGGGATGTCGTCGGGTCCGGCCCGACGGAACTCGAGGAGCGGGGGCTGTCCCATCGCCGGCGACGCTAGACGACCGCACCGAAACCCGGGCCGACCGGCCGGCCGCGCCGGGAGGCGTCGACCGGGCCGGTCGGTCAGCGCTTCGGGAGCCTCACGCGGGCGCGGGTGGCGCCGATGGAGGCGGGTGAACGTGGCGAGGACGCTGGTGAAGACGGCGGCGTCGGTGGCCGACCTGGCCCGCCGACCCCCGTCGGGGCTGGTCGTGTTGTGCTACCACCGGGTGGGTGGCCGGACCCCGGTCTCGGTCGACCTGCCCACCCCCCTGTTCGCCGACCAGATCGCCGAGCTGGCCGCCACGACGACGGTCCTCGAGCTCGACACCGCCGTCGAGCGTCACCTCGCCGGCGAGGACCTGTCGGGCCACGCGTGCGTCACCTTCGACGACGGGACAGCCGACATCGTGGAAGAGGCCCTCCCGGTCCTGGAGCGTCACCGCGTCCCGGCCACCGTGTTCGTCGCCACCCGCCATGTCGACGAGGGCGTGGACTTCCCCGGCGGGGGACGCGTCGTGTCGTGGGCCGCCCTCGCCGACGCCGCCGCCACCGGACTCCTCACGGTCGAGGCTCACACCCACGGCCACCTCCTGTGCGACCGGGCCGACCCCGGCGTGCTCGCCGACGATCTCGACCGCTGCCGTGACGCCATCGCCGGCGCCCTCGGGCGGGCACCCCGCCACCTCGCCTACCCCAAGGCCCTGGCCCCGTCACCCGACAACCTCGCCGTGGTCCGGGCCCGCTTCCGCTCGGCCTGGGTGGCGGGCACGCGGGCGGTCCGCCCCGGTGACGATCCCCACCTGCTCGCCCGCAGCCCCGTGCAGACGGCGGACGGGCTCGTGTGGTTCCGGCGCAAGCTGGCGGGCGGGCTCGGCCTCGAGGACCGGATCCGTGGTGCTGTCGACCGGCGCCGTCACGCGGGAGCGACGACGTGAGGCGACCCCGTCTGGTCCACGTGACCACCACCGACATGAGCCTCGACTGGTTGCTCGGACGCCAACTCGAGGCCTTCGCCGCCGCCGGCTTCGAGGTGATCGGGGTGTCGGCCCCCGGCCTCCACGTCGAGGCCCTGGCGGCCCGGGGCATCGCCCACGTACCCGTCTCCTCCTTCACCCGGGCCCTCGCCCCCCACCGTGACCTGGCGGCGGGACCCGAGCTGGTGTCGGTGTTCCGCCGCCTGCGACCCGACATCGTGCACACCCACAACCCCAAGCCGGGGATCCTGGGGCGTCCCGCCGCCCGGTGGGCGGGCGTGCCCCACGTGGTCAACACCGTCCACGGCCTGTACGCCCTCCCCGGCGATTCGCGCCGTCGACGGGCCGTGGTGTACGGGCTGGAACGGGCGGCCGCCCGCTTCTCCGACGTCGAGCTGCTCCAGAACGTCGAGGATCTGGCGGTCATGCGCCGCCTCGGTGTCGATGACGAGCGCCTCGTGGTCCTCGGCAACGGGATCGACCTAACCCGCTTCGATCCAAAGCGGGTCGATCCCCGCCGCCGTGAGGCCCTGCGACGCCAGTGGGGGGCGGAGCCCGGCACCGTCGTGGTCGGGGTCGTGGGACGCCTCGTGTGGGAGAAGGGCTACCGGGAGGTGTTCGAGATGGCGCGCCGGCTCGGGCCCCGGGCGCGGGTCGTGGTCGTCGGCCCCGCCGAACCCGACAAGCGGGGTGCCGTCGACACCGCCTCGATGGAGGCGGCCGCGGCCGACGGGGTGGTGTTCTGCGGTGAGCGTCACGACATGGTCGACGTCCACGCCGCCTTCGACGTCTTCGTCCTCGCCTCCCACCGCGAGGGCTATCCCCGGGCGGCGATGGAGGCGTCGGCGCTGGCGCGACCCGTGGTGGCGACCGACATCCGCGGCTGCCGTCAGGTCGTCGTCGACGGTGAGACGGGCCGCCTGGTGCCCGTGGGGGACGTGGCCGCTCTGACCGCCGCCGTGGCGGATCTGGTCGACGATCCCCGACGGCGGCAGGAGTGGGGTCGGGCCGCCCGGCGGCGAGCCGAAGCCGAGTTCGACGAGCGCCGCGTCATCGCCATCACCCTGGGGGTCTACGAGCGCCTGCTCGCCTCGGCCCCCCGACGGGCCGCTACCACGGCGGCGTAGATCTCGTCGAGGCGCGCCACGGCCCGCTCACGATCGAACAGGTGGGCACGCCGGGCCGCCCGCTCGCCCAGGGTGCGGCGCCGCGTCTCGTCGCGGGCCAGGGTGACGTAGGCGTCGGCCAGTCCCGCCACGTCGTCGACGTCGACGAGGATGCCGGCGTCGCCGACCGCCTCGGCCACGCCCCCCGCCCGGGTGGCGACCACCGGTCGCCCGGCGGCCAGGGCTTCCATGACGGCCACGGGGAGACCCTCGTGACGGGAGGTGAGGGTGACCACGTCGGCGGCGCTCAGGAGGCGGGCGACGTCGCGGCGGTGGCCCAGGAGGCGGAAGCGGTCCCCGAGTCCCGCCCGCTCGACCCCGGCGGCGATCTCGTCGGCGAGGGGACCCTGACCGACGTGGACGATGCTCAGGCGTGGCTCGCGTTCGATCGCCCGGGCGGCGGCCGCCACCAGCACGTCCAGCGCCTTTTCACGACGGAAGTTGGCCACGCACACCACGACGACGTCGTCGGGGGAGATGCCGAGCTCGCGCCGCGCTCCCTCGCGGTCGGCGGCTGCCCGCACCGCTCCGACGTCGATGCCGTGGACGACCACCTCGGCCCGGGCCCGGCGGGGCAGGGTGGCGGCCACGTCGGCGCTCACGGCGATGGTGGCGTCCTGGGCCCCCAGGGTGAGGCGGTCGGCCAGGCGGGTGAGACGGTGCAGGCGGGGCCAGCGGTTGTGTTCGGTGCCCACGACGGCGGGGCGGCGGGAACGGGGCAGGGTGCGGACCAGCACACGGGTGGCGGCCGCCACCGCCGGGGAGTGCACGTGGAGGACGTCGACGGGATCCGACAGGGCCCAGCGCCGCAGGGCCAGAAGCCATCCCGGCCGCCACAGGCCCCGGGTGGGCAGGCACCGGACCGGAACGCCGGCCGCCTCGAGTTCGGCCACCAGGTGGTTCTTGTGGGCGAGCAGGTAGGCCACCTCGTGCCGGCACCGGGTGGACGGCGAGGTGGTCTGGTGGACGACGAGGCGTTCGGCCCCGCCGGGGCCGAGGCCCTTGAGGAGATGGCGGACCCGGATCGGGCGGGATGCGCCGTCGGAGGTCTCAGCCATGACCGAGCTGGGCCCGCACGGCCGATGCGACGCGCTCGACCTGGGCGTCGGTGAGCGAGGAGCCGCTGGGCAGGCACAGTCCCCGGTCGAAGATCTCGTCGGCGACCGCACCCCCGTAGGCGCGGGCGTGACGCCACACCGGCTGGCGGTGTAGTGGCGTCCAGGAGGGACGGACCTCGATGCCGGCGGCGGCCAGTCGGGTCACGAGGGTGTCGCGGTCGACCGGGCGACGACGCGGGAGCTGCACGACGGTCAGCCAGTGGTTGGGGTCGCCCCGAGGATCGAGGGGATTGAAGGTGAGGTCCTCGAGGTCGCCCAGGAGCTCGCCGTAGAGCTCGCGGATCCGGCGGCGCCGCTCGATCATGGCCGGCAGGCGGCGCAGCTGGGCGCGGCCCAGGGCGGCCGCCAGGTTGGGGAGGCGGTAGTTGTAGCCGATCTCGTGATGCTCGTAACGGGGCACCGGCTCGCGGGCCTGGGTGGCGAGGTGACGGGCCCGGGCCACGAGCTGGGGATCGTCGGCCACCAGCATCCCACCCCCGCCGGTGGTGACGATCTTGTTCCCGTTGAAGGAGAACACCCCGACGCGGCCCCAGCGCCCCGCGGGACGGCCGTGCCAGGACGCTCCGAGGGCCTCGGCCGCGTCCTCGATCACCGGTATGCCTCTCGCCTCGCAGGCCTCGCGGATGCGGGCGTGTTCGGCGCACTGGCCATACAGATCGACGGTGACGACCGCTGCCACCCGTCGCCCGGCCCGGGTCTCGGTCTCGACCGCCTCGACCACCAGGTCGGTGTCGACGTTCCAGGTACGGGTCTCGGAGTCGACGAAGACGGGTTCGGCTCCCTGGTAGGCGACGGCGTTGGCGGTGGCGATGAAGGTGAGGCTGGGGACGATGACGACGTCGCCGGGTCCGACGCCGACAAGGCGCAGGGCGAGATGCAGTCCCGCCGTGCCGCTCGACACGGCGGCGGCGTGGCAGCCGCCCCCGAGGAAGGCCACCACATCGTCCTCGAAGGCTTCGATCTCGGGACCGACGGGGGCGATCCAGCCCGAGTCGAAGGCCGCCAGGAGGGCCTCGCGCTCGGCGGCGGTGACATCGGGCGGGGAGAGGTGGATGCGGTCCATCGGGTCCTTCGACTCATGTCGGGCCGGCCGGTGCCGACGGGTGAAGCGTCGCACATGACGCGACCCGGGTGGCGTCTTACCGAGAGCACCCGGAGGAGACGATGGGGTGGGCGATCGACACATGGAACCCCGACACCTGATCAGGATCCTGCGACGGCGCTGGCGACTGCTGGTCGTCCTCGCCGTCGCCGGGGCTGCCCTCGGTTCGGCATCGGCGGTGATGGCGTCGGACGCCGCACCGCCCCCGCCCCCGGTCGTGCGCTACGACGCCTGCCACACCCTTCTCGTCGACACCTCGGTCCCCGACATCGTCGAGACGTGGGACGTGTCGAATCTGGCCCAGTTGGCCGAACGGGTCACCCTGGGTGCCATCCCCGAGTCGGTGGCGGCCAGCCAGGGCCTCGACGTCGACGAGGTGGTCAGCCGGGTGCGGGTCCGCGTCCGCAACGACGTCGAGAGCCTGACCCTGTGCGCGGTGGGGGAGACACCGGGTGAGGCCGAGGGCCTGGCCGACGCCTTCGCCGCCGCCCTGATCGACTTCCTCGAGCAGGAGGCGGCCGCCTTCCAGCAGGAGCGTCTGACGGCCGTGTCGGCCCGTATCGACGACGGCCAAGCGTGCGTCGACGAGATGCGCAGCCGCCTCGACGAGCTCCTCGCCGCCGACCCCGGGGCCGACACCCTGGTGCTCGAACAGCGCCTGGCGGAGTGCCGGCTCCAGCTCACCGCCGCCAACGCCGACCTGATCGACTACCAGTCGGCGGGGGTGCCGGTGGTGCCCCTCGAGTCCCTCGACTCGGCCGAGGCCCGCGAGATCGGCGAGGCCGAGTACGAGGCCCGACGCCGGGCCGGGGCGGCGGGCACCAACATCGAGATCGGCATCGGCGACGAGGAACCGGTCTCCTTCGGGGGCGGCGGGGGGTCGGCGGCGCCCAGCCTTCCCGATGGACCCGTCGCCCGTGGTGTGCTGGGACTGGTGGCGGGCCTGGCCCTGGGACTGGCCGGCGTCGTGGGACTCGACCGTCTCGACTCGCGCCTGCGTCACAAGGAGGAGGTCGAGCAGATCCTCGACCTGCCGGTTCTCGCCGAGATCCCGCCCCTGTCTCGGCGGGACCGGCGTGCGGCGCGGATCCTCGCCTTCGAGGAACCGCGCTCGCGGGCGGCGGAGTCCTACCGGGCTCTCCGTTCGGCCCTCGACTACGCCCGCCTCGTGGACGAGGAGGCGGGTCGAGTCTCCGGGGGTGCCCAGGTGGTGTTGGTGACCTCCTCCGGGCCGGGTGAGGGCAAGACGACGACGGTCGCCAACCTGGCCGCCGTCATGGCCGAGGGAGGGCGGCGGGTGCTGGCCGTCAACTGCGACTTCCGGCGTCCCCGTCTGCACCGCTTCCTCGGCGGCATGAGCGTCCCCCAGCGGGTCAACCCGACGCCGGTGCCCGGTGTCTTTCTGGTGACCCAGGTGACCCGCTCGGACGCCGATGCCACCCCCTCGGAGGTGGTGGCCGCCCAGAGGCGGGTGGTGGAGCGCGCCCGGGAGCACTACGACGTCGTCCTGCTCGACACGGCACCGGCCCTGACGACCAACGACGCGGCCGAGATCCTCGGGGTTGTCGACCACGTGGTGGTGGTGGTCGCCGCCGGGCGGACCGGCGTCGAGCCGGCGGGGCGGGTCGTCGAGCTGCTCGAGCGACGCGGCCGGCCGCCCCTGGGGGTGGTGCTGGTCGGGGCGCGCGACGTGCCGAACTCGGCCGAGTACTACTACGACGACGACGATCCGTACCTCGAACCGGTGCGTCGCCGGTCCCGTCGGCGGCGTCGCCGGTCCGGTGACGGGCCCACCGCCGGCCCGCCGGGTCGGGCCGGCGAGCACGCCCACGTCGCAGGCGGTTGATCGTGGCCGTGGCGACGCCCGGCCTTCACCGGGTCGCACCCCGTGGTGAGGTCCCGGACGGGCGACCGGCGACGCGGTCCGGGGGGCGGGGCGAGCAGCGCCGACGACACGCCCGGCGCCTGGCCTGGACGGCGTGGGTCGGACCCGCCGTGCTCGTCGTCGGACTCGCCGCCAATGCCGCCGCCGTGGCGGCGGGGATCGCCTCCCCGGCCGGCGTGGTCGTCCTGGTGGGGGCGGCGCTGGCGAGCGGACGGTGGTTCCGGTCGGTCGCCGCCGAGGTGCCCGGTGTGGAGATGGTCGGTCTCCTGCGCCTCGCCCTGGGGCTGAAGGCCCTCGCCATCGTCCCCCGTTTCGTCACCCGGGTGGATGCCGAGGTGTACCACCGGGTGGGAGCGGCCCTCGCCGACCGGTTCCGTTCCGGCGACTTCCTCGTCCCCACGGGCCGGTCCATCCCCGGTACCGGCACCGTGCGCTACGTCACCGGCCTCGTCGAGCTCGTGACCTTCGGCGACGAGTACGCCACCTTCGTCGTGTTCGCCCTGTTCGGCTTCGCCGGCGTCGTCTGGTTCGTCCGGGCTTTCGCCCGCGCCTTTCCCGAGGTGTCCGCCCACCGCTACGCCGCCCTCGTGTTGTTGTGGCCCTCCCTCGTGTACTGGCCCTCCAGCACCGGCAAGGAGGCCCTCATGGTCGGGGCCCTCGGCCTGGCGGCCGGGGGTCTCGCCACCGTGCTGGCCGGACGGGTGCGGGGGCTCGCGCCGTTCGCGGCGGGACTGGCCCTGGTGGGCCTGGTCCGGCCCCACGTGGCTCTCATCGCGGTGACGGCCGCTCTCGTCGCCGTGCTGGTGCGGTCGGGGCGCCGCGAGGGGCACATGGCGGTGGGCCGCCTCGTGCTGGTGGGGGTTCTCGTGGTCGGGGGGGCCATGGCGTCGAACGCCGTCGAGGCCCTTCTCGACATCGACGGGCTCGACGCGTCCGGTCTCAGCCGGGCCCTGGAACTGGCCCAGCAGAGGTCGAGCCAGGGGGGGTCGTCGTTCACGCCGGCCCGCATCGACGGACCCCTCGACGTTCCGTGGGGGACGGTCACGGTGCTCCTGCGTCCCTTCCCTTGGGAGGCGCACAACCCGGCCATGGCCGTCACCGGGGTGGAGGGGCTGGCTCTCGGCCTCCTGGGGCTGGCGGCCATCCCCCGCCTCGTGGCGGGCCTGGGGAGGCTGCGCTCGGAGCCCTACCTCGCCTACGCCGTGGTGTTCGTCGTCGTCTTCGTCTGGCTGTTCTCGGCCCTGGCGAACTTCGGGATCTTGGCCCGTCAACGCACCATGGCCCTGCCCCTCGTGCTCGTGGTCCTCGGTCTGCCCACCGCCCGGCGACGGGTGCAGGCCCGACGGCGGGGTGAGCGGGCATGAGGTTCTCGCCCCCCACGCCGGTCCCTCGTCGCCATCCCGACGTGGTCGACGCCGACCTGGGCGGGGATCGTCTCCTGCTGCACCGCGGGACCCGGCGGCTCCATGTGCTCAACCCCTCGGCGGCACGGGTGTGGGACGAACTCGACGGGGTCTCGTTGCGTTCGGAGCTGGTGGTGCGGGTGGCCGACGCCGTAGGGGCCGATCCGGTGCTCATCCGCGACGACGTGTGGTCCATCCTCGACCGCTTCCGGGCCGCCGGTCTCGCCGGCCACGACCTGGCCGAGCCCCGCCCGGTGGGCCCCGCCGGCCGGAAGGGGAGGACGGGCCGGCGCCGGCCTCCGGCCGGGTGTGTCCGAGCTCCCCGTTCGGGGAGCTGGACGGCGGGACTCACCCGGGTGTGTCTCGGCACCGACGACCCGGAGCTCGCCGCCGCCCTCGACCGGGCTCTCGCTCCCCTCCGCGGGGGGCGGCCCGCCGATCATCTGGTGGTGGTGCGGCAGCGAGACGACGGGCGCCACGAGATCACCCTCGACGACGAGGAGCCCGTCGTCACCGGGTCCCGTCTGGCCGCTCTCAACCGGGTGGTGGCCCTCGTGAACGACCTCGCCGCCGGGGAGGCCGACGGGCCGGCCCTGCACGCCGGGGCCGTCCGCATCGGGGAGCGGGCGGTGGTCCTGGCGGGAGCGTCGGGCCGGGGCAAGTCGACCCTGACTCTCGCTCTCGCCGCCGCCGGTGCCGCTTACCTCACCGACGAGGTGACCCTGCTCGGCCCCTCCGACGGGCGCCCGGGGGGCAGTGTCGCCTGTCGTCCCTTCCCCCGTCCGATCTCCCTCAAGCCCGGCTCGTTCCCCCTCTTCGCCGACCAGCTCGACGGCCAGTGGGCACAGCCCGACCGGTCCACCCCGCTCTCGGCCCTGGAGGCGAGCTGGCGCAGCACCGTGCGTCTGATCGACCCCCGACGGGTGGGGGAGGTGGCCGACGAGCCCGTGCCCCTCGCCTGCGTCGTGGCTCCCCACTGGCGCCCCGGGGCGGCGTGCCGGGCGTGTCGGTGCGCGCCCCTCGAGGCGGTGGAGGTGCTCTTGGGCGCCGCCTTCGAGTCCCGTGATGTCGTGGCCGGCGAGGTGTTCCGCACCCTGGTCCGGGTGGCGGCGACGACGCCGGTGTGGCGCCTCACCTACGGTGATCTCGACGAGGCCGTGGCCGCGGTCGGTGACCTGGCCTCGCAGGCGGCGCGGGTCGAGGTCGTGTCGGCGTCAGGGGGAGGCCTCGTCGGCGCGTGAGCGGCCGAGGAGGCGCAGCAGCTCCTCGTGGAGCTCGAACCACACGGTGTGGTAGCTGTCGCGGTCGGGTCGGGCGATCATCGAGGTGTCGCCGGACGCCAC